>JBBDNB010000056.1 GCA_040877935.1 Chitinophagales bacterium | reverse complement strand
ACAGAATTGAATATGCAGCGATAGCAATGCCGGAGGCATTCAATGTTTATAAAAATCCAAGAAAAAAACTTTTGCAGACCCCAGCGGGGTCTTACTTGTTGCAGCAATTCTTACTTTTAAGAAAAAAGTGTTACCAGCAAGCACGATCTTCAAATTGCTTTACGAGACGTTCCGTGCCTTTTGTATGAAAATTCCAAACCGATAATGGCTGAAAACATTGGTTAAAATATTTATTTTAAATTAATTCTCAAAATAAAGCAGCTATGTGCGTGAGACGTGCACTAAAACAAAAGTACGCACTAAAGGGGCTAAAAATAAAAAGCCCCCGGCAAATAAATACCGAAGGAGCTTTTTAAGACCTTTAAGTTGCTGCAGACAATTAAAGGAGAGTATCGTGAGTCATATTTTATTGCTGTATTGTGATTTGTTTTACGGTTTACTTTGTGGAAAGTTTCGGTACAAAATAAAAATTGATACAGCTTATAAAGAATTGAGGTCTATGCCTATGCGAAAACCAAAACTGGTACGCTGTTGGGAACTTAGGGCAGTAATAAAATCCACTCTGATCACTCTGAAGATATTTTCTATGCCTACATCAATTTCAAGATAATCCTTATTGGCTTCCGAATAAATAAAATGCGCCCCTCCTACCAATTGTAAATTTAGTTTTCTCACACCGGGAATTTTATTGAGTAGAAAACCATCAAAATTGTGTTGGAAATGTGCTTCTACAAAATCAGAGATGGTACTTAAACGATAATAATGCAGCATTTGAAAGCCATCCGCATAGTTTTGTCCAATAATGGTTCTGTTGCCATCAAAATGCTTGAAATCGGGGAATTCTACCCGGCTTTTATTGAGGAAACTGCCCAGTTTCACAAGATATTTTGAACGTCCAAAAAGTCCCATTTTCACTTCCTGCTGGATGTCAAACTCCAGGAAATCATAATTTTGAACACTTTCAAAAATTCCTGGTACCGATTTTTTATAAGTAAGGCCGAATGTGGGCCATTTAGATTGGAATATAAGCTTTTGATCTGGCCGTGAGATGTACTTCTGTCCGGGTCTGTAAGAAGCTCTCAAGCGTAAATTAAAGGTATTATGGTCCTGATATGCTCCCCCCCATTCATTGTTTACAGGCTGATTGCTGCTATAATCAACTCCTTTTCTATCTACAACTTTAAGGTCTGATGTGTTTTCTAAATAATTCCGCTGTCCGTAATGGACTTTGGAAAAAAAGAAAAAACCATTGAACAACTCTTGACGCCAGCCCAAATTGATATAGCGTTCCTCAAAAATTTTCAGGTAATTGACCTCATAAAAAAGCGAATAAAAAGTATTCACCAGCTCATTAACAGGTGCATTATTATTGTATTGAAAAACATATTGGCCAAAATCAAACTCTACTCTCCCAAATGTTTTTGGATTATAAGTAAAGTCAGAAGCCAGATGGGTATTGAAATGCGTATTTTCCAAGCCATAGCGGAAAACCGGGTTTAAATTCAAAACCCTGGCATTTTTCAATTCTTTGCGAATGTTTAAATCAAGCCGGAAATTAAAACCCTCTACTGTATTGAATTGCACCAAATCCAGTAAAGACTTGGTCTGCAATGTCCATTTTTTATATGAGCGCTGATAGGTATATCCCAATATAAGTGCAGAGGGCGTAAAGCTATTGGCCATTCGGTCAACTGAATCGAGATAGGTTTTTGACTTTCGCAATTCTTCTAATTTTTCTTTTTTGTAGTAGTCCTGCTTTTCGGTCTCAGTTAATGGAATAGGTCGGTATTCTTCCCAGAAATCTTCTTTGAGCTGATTGGCTTTATCTTCAATTCTTAGCAATTCATTACTAAACATATCATCAGGCAGATCAGGATTGATTTTATAATTGCTGAAAATTCCAATAAAATAACCTTCCGCATTGATTTTGAGGATATTAAAATTAAAATCGAAACGCTGGGAAAGTGGCATCCACAAGGTATCGTTCAACTCAAAATAGTTCTGCCTGATTTCAAGTGTATCAATAAACTTCACCTGATTGGCCTTGGTCAGCATCAAATCCAATGAATGTATATTCCAGGTGTCTTCAACAATATAGATATAGCCACTAAACACAGGGTCATTCTGCCGCTTTGGAATAACCTTTATTTTATTGATCAAATGACCATCTTCTTCAAAAAATCCTTCTAGGCGATAATCGTAATAGAAGAATGCATTATCAGAAATAGGGGAAACAAACAAGCGATCTGTAAGAAAATCAAACTGGAAATTATTTTTGTAAAAATTAAACTCCTGAAAACCTCCTGTGCTGTTCCAGGTAAATGTTTGACTACTACCGCTAACCTTCGAGGATTTTACAATTTCTTTGGTTTTATTGGGGGCTTTGTAATAAAAGTCTGAAATAGATTCAGAGAGGTAAATAATTCCTGAATTATTAGAATCCAAAACACCTCCGATATTGATGCTTTGCCCCATGATTTTATCAGGAGCGCTCAAAATACGCTGTAAGCCTTTTACATAAGCCTCTACCTGATAGGCTTGCACTTGATTTAAATGGTATTCGCGCTTTTCAATGACTTTACGCATAATTGCATAGGCTGGATCTTCTGCATCAGCACTTACCACCACTTCATTGAGCTGAATCTCTTCTTCATTCATTACAAGGTTCAGTAGTTTCATACTGCTGCCAAGCTCTACTTCAATTTCTTTTCTTTCAAATCCAATAAACTGAAACTGAATATTGTATGTCCCTGAAGGCAGTTCAATTTTATAATAACCATCCTCATTTGTGGTAGTGCCTTTTTGAAGTGATGGGATAAATACATTTACAAAGGCAAGCGGAGCACCGGTTTCATCTTTCACGTAACCCTGAACCCCTCCTGCTAAAAGCGATTCAATACTGAAAAAGAAAACAATAAATAAAAATAGAATTCTGATAGTCACAATGTAAATCTACTATCTGTATTGATAAAAAATAAAATTATCGTGGAAATTCATTATTTAGAAACAGGTAAAACAAAATTAATTCCTGCCTGGAACTGATAATTCAGACGAAGATCAGAATTGGCATTTTTCACAGAAAACTTAGGGAAATCTTCTTTTGATGAAAAAACTGCTGCTGATGCAGCTGCAGAAAGAGAGATGTTTTTATGCACAAACCATTCGTAATCCAGTCCTATATTCAGCGCCAATTGTGAAGGTTCAAAATACTGACTTGCATTTTCTATTTCAGTATCGCTCATTGTCATGCTGGCAGATCTCAATTGTGCATAAGTAATACCGGTACTGAGACTGATACCATGCGGCAACTTATTGATTCCATTAAATGCAGCATATCTGAATTTCAATGCAAAAGGAATTTCAATGTAGCGAGCATTTATATTTCCTTCAGTAAATATTTTATCGTATCGATTGTCCAGGTAATTTACATCTAAATCGGATCTGTAAATCCCGGTTTCAAATGCCAGAAAGCGCGTGAAATTCCAGCCTATTTTTCCACCATAAGTAAAAGCACGAGCACTGCTAAGTGTGACATTATCTCCCAAAAACGGTTCAAATTGTCCTTCTCTTCTCAGCAATCTATTGTATTGAACTCCTGATGAAACGCCTACATAAAGCCCTTTCATCAAATCATTCAGCTCCTCTTTTCTTTGGGTTTTGCTTAAAGCATTGAACTGTTCCTTGTCATTTAGAATATTGTCTGCCTCATTATTTTCTATGTTTTGAGAATTGGTCAAAACAGCGGTAGAATTTTCAATAAATGAAGGGGAAAGGCTGGCAAGAAAAACGGGCTCCTGCCCTACTGCATCTGTTAAATCATCAGCAGGTGGGATTGCTCTTGCTTTTTGCGAAGTTTTTTTTCGATTTGAGTTTTCAGCACCTGAAAATTGGCCACGCAAAGTAGTATTTTGATTTGTTGCAGTACTGCTATTTCCTTGTTCTGCTTTCTCTATGTTACTTGAAACCTGGGGAGCACTTTTTGAACTTGAAATTGCCCAGACGGGATTGCTTGATGAAACAAGTTCTTTAATTTCAGTAGCCTCCGAAGCTTCAGCTATTGGGTTGTCTGAAACTGTTTCGCTGAAAGCAAAGTCATTGTAATATTCTTCTAAATCGTAATTGATGAATACATTGGTCAAAGTAAGCGGCAATAAAATCAGAAGTGCAGCAAAATACCAATGGTTGTATTTTCTCTTCTTTATATCCGCATCTAAATCACCACTCACCCTGTTCCACAAATCCGGATCGGGAGTGGCATGCATATCCCTTAACCCATCTCGAAATGTATTGTCGAGATTTCCTTTGTTATTATTTGAAGGGCGTTTAAAGCGCATTTATTTTTGATTTAGTTCTTTAAGATAAGCTTTTCGATGAATCAGTTGCACCTGAATTCTAAGAAACTCCGTCCAAAGAAATTTTTTGAGTTGTGGTAATTTTTCTTTGCAAAACCTGTCTTGCTCTTGCCAATTGAGACTTAGAGGTTCCTTCGGTTATGCCCATTAATTTAGCTATCTCCTTATGCGAATAGCCTTCTATGGCATATAGATTAAAAACAGTTCTGTATCCAGGAGAGAGCTCCTGTACAAGGTAAAGCAAATCTTGTTGTTCGAGACTGTCAAAAACTGTGTGGTCGTGAATTTCTATAGCTTCTCCTGCATCATTTACTATAGGGTAAAGATTAACGGATTTGCGCAAATGCTCTATGGAAGTGTTTACAAAAATTCTTCTGAGCCATCCTTCAAAAGAGCCTTCTTTCCTGAACTTGTTGATGTATTTAAAAACTTTCACAAAAGCATCTTGAAGCACATCTTCGGCTGCGTGGTAGTCTTTTGCATAACGCAGACAAATACCGAACATCTTAGGGGCATACTTGTTGTAAAGCCCATATTGTGCCTTGCGATCTCCGGCTACACAGCCTTTGATCAGGTCATCGTCTGAAACAGCTCCTATATAACTGATTTTCATGATTAATTGGGTTTATAGCCTTTTGAGAAAGTTTGCTTTAAATTTACAAAAAATTGCTTTTATATTTATTTAATCGTCTTGTTTTTTTAAAAAATTCAGAAATGAGTTAAAAGCTCTGCTCCTATGAGATAAATTTATTTTTTCATTCGCTGTCATTTCTGCAAATGTTCTATACTGATTTTCCGGTATGAAAACAGGGTCATAACCAAACCCACTCACACCTTTTGGCTTTTCAGCAATGCTTCCATTCACAATGCCTTCAAAAAAATGATACTGAATTCCATCCCAATAACAAATCACTGTTCTAAAACGTGCGGTTCTTTCATTTATTCCTTCTAAATTTTTCAGCAATAGCCTAATATTGTCTGCTGCATTTTTACTTTCACCGGCATAGCGGGCCGATAAAACTCCTGGGGCACCATTCAATGCTTTCACTTCCAGTCCTGTATCTTCAGATATGCAGGGCGTTCCTTTTAGCTTTATCAGATAATCTACTTTGGCTTGAGCATTCTCCTTTAGAGTATCAAAGGGTTCTGGAATATCTTCTTCTATGCCCATTTCTTTCAAACTTTTTACAGAATAGACACTGCCTTGAAGCAAATGATTGATCTCTTTTACTTTATTCGGATTTCCGGTGGCAAATAAAATTTCTTGTTTGTTCATAACCTGTGAGTTCGATAATTATTTAAAAGCTGAGCACTAAAGAATTTCCAAACTCAGGTTCATACTTTTACTTCTGTCAGATTGCGCATTTTCTTCCATACCTTATTTTTCAATTCTGCATTGCCGTGAAACTCGCTAAGTGCATTGGTAAGCAAAAAACAAGACCCGTCAAAAGGAATAATATTGTTTTTAAAATTATTGGCCTGAATACCAATATCTGAGAAATTGATGCCAAAAAGAATAAAATTCTTTGACTCTACCATTGTTTTCAACTGTCTCCACAACAATGGGTTTTCATTATCTATCTCGATCATTGCAGTAGTTGCTACTTTAGTTTCCAGTGCTTTTCTCATATTCTGGAGCAATAGTTTATTATCAGGATTAGGCAAGCGATGGTCGGTTTTATCAACTAAAATGATTATTTTAGCTGTTCCAATTTGCTCGATCTGCTCCTTATAAAATGCAGAAAGAGTATCGTTAATTTGAAATAATCTCCGGGAATTAAGAAAAAGCATATTTCCCGGTTGAGCTTCTATCAAGTTATTTTGGTTCATGAAGTTTGATTTCAGTGTTTTAGCGAAAACCTAAAAATTTAAGCTATGTCTTACAAAATTAAGATAGAAAAGAACAGCGTTTCTAAAATTCATGAAGTAGATTTCAACAATATTCCATTTGGCCGGGTTTTCTCCGACCATATGTTTGTTGTTGATTTTATTGATGGTGCATGGAAAGATTCCAGAATCATCCCTTTTCAAAACCTTTCTATGCATCCTTCAACTTCTGCGCTTCATTATGGACAGGCTATTTTTGAGGGTTTAAAAGCCTACAAAGATCATTCTGGGAACATCCAGATTTTTCGTCCCGAAAAGAACATTCAGCGCATGAACAGATCTGCTGAAAGAATGGCCATGCCCCAAATTTCCGAGGAACTGTTTTTAAATGCAATGACTGAACTGATAAAGCTTGATCAGGAATGGATTCCCACAAGTGAAGGTGCATCCTTGTATATCAGGCCTTTTATGTTTGCTACTGATGAATATGTTGGAATTAAAGCTTCCGACAACTATAAATTTGTGATTTTCACTTGCCCTGTACAGGCTTATTACAGCCAACCGGTAAAAGTGAAAATTGCCGAGAAATATGTAAGGGCATTCCCCGGAGGTACTGGTACAGCCAAGGCTGCGGGAAACTATGCCGGCACACTTTATCCTGTGAATTTGGCCAAACAAGAAGGCTATGACCAAATACTTTGGATGGACGCTAAAGAATTCAAGTATTTGCAGGAAATCGGCACCATGAATATTTTCATACAAATTGGTGATAAAATAATCACCCCTGATTTAAGCCAGGGAACTATCCTGGAAGGTATTACAAGGGATAGTGTTCTGCAATTGCTCCACGATTGGGATATTGAAGTTGAAGAAAGAAGAATTACTATTGATGAAGTAGTTGAGGCTTATAATAAAAATGAACTGAAGGATGCCTTTGGCACTGGCACCGCTGCCACAATTTCACATATTTCAAATATTGGCTACAAAAACAAAAATCTGATTTTACCTGATCCCGAAAGCAGAATTATTTCAAACCGGATAAAAGATGAGCTGAATAAAATCAAACTATCTCGCGCAGAAGACAAGTACAACTGGATGTACAAAATCAACCTTGAAGCTACTGTTTGATATAATAGTTAAAGTCATTCTTCGGGCAAGAAATAGCCGTCAGACGGCTTTTCTAAAAAGTTTCAAATAATTCATTACGCATTGATAATTCTATAAATCAGCCGTCAGACCGCTTTTCGGGGCGGACTCAAATATTGATTGCATCCTGCTTGTACCTTTGTTCCAAAAAAGCCATTTACCCATTTCAATGACGATAGACTTCCAAACTCCGATTAGCAATCGGAATTAGACTTGGGAAGTCTTACAAAAAACAATCACACCTCAAAACCCATAAGCTGAATAATCTTCACTGAATTGATCAGGAGCAAACTGTGGGTTCACTTTCAGATCGTGAAATTCGTATTTTTCAAACTGCCCTTTTTCATCGTGCATAATTTGCACTATGGGCAGCATATTGCTTTTATCAAGGTATAAAATGGTCTTCTTGGCATAAGATGTAGGTAGCTTGACTTGCTCTCCTTCAGGAAAACTGTCAAACCATTTTACATTGTCGTTTTTATCTATCACCAGGTAGGCATTAATTCCACGCCTGTCGGCAAGTGTATTCAAATTATCACCAGGTTTCACTACATAATCTTCATAAGTAAATGTTGGATCATAGAGTACAATCTTATAGCAGGAAATGCCATTCCATGTAACATCACCATCATACACAAATACCTGGTTGATCTCATCAGGGGATTTGGCTTCTTTTGCTGCACGGTTAAGTGCTTTAGTGACAATTCCGCCCAGGTATTCAAAACCCGTATTAAAAATTGTGTGGTGTTGGTCTTTGCGCAGTTGACTACCGTAAGGATCGAGTTTTAAGTTGGGCAACCATTTTTTAGCATTTACCAGTGCTTTGCCATCGAGTTCATTTTCTTTGTATAAAACCTCAACACCTTCATTGGGCGGAGAAAAATTTTTGACATAAATTCTCAATGGTTGTTTTTGAAAATGGGTAAGCATCTCATTGTATTGTGTCTTGCTTCCATTATCAAGCCTTTCCCATGCTTTTAGCGTGTAGGTGAGTGTGTTGACTTTTTTAATGGATTGAAGCATTTTATTTAAAAGCTCCTGCCCGGTAGGCTGGTCTTGCGCTTGTATAAAATGGACTGAAAAGCAGAAGAAAACAAGTGAAAAAATCAATAGATTCTTTTTCATATTATAGTGTATTTAAAATTTGAATGGTAGTAAAAAGTACATTGTAAAAACGACAATGGAAAATCCATAATTAATTTCAACCGGGAATATCAGCTGTTTTTATAAGGAAGCCCAACACTTTTCAACATAAAATGTAAAAGCCAGGCCGGACCGATCAGCAAAAACTGCAAATCCTTAAAGAAAGAAGGTTTTTTGCCTTCAATATTGTGCCCGATAAACTGCCCGATCCATGCGATTACAAAAATACCAACCGAAACCAACAAGTGATAGACCCAGTTTTCATCCAACATTTGAAACAATGTGGCATTGCCCAATACCATTAAGGCAGAGATAATTACAAAGCCGATAAACAATGGTATGGATAATCGGATGTAAAAAAGCAATGCTGCGGCCAAAACAATGGTCGCCCAATTGAGATATGTTGACGATTCAAAAATTGCCGGTGTGGGTATAATCCAAAGAAGGCCTACCAAAGAGAATACAATTAAGGGTATGCATATCCAGTGAATGAGCTTGTTGGTTTTGTTTTTATGGCTTTCGCCATATTCATCCAACCATTGATCTACTGTCTTCATAATAAAGGAGTTTTGTTCAAAAATATAAAAAAACCCTTAAACCTGCGTTCGGAAATTATTTATTGCTCAGAATGCCAGAAAATAGTGAGATTCGACTGGGAATATTGATGGAATAGCGGGCTATTTTGAGATATTTCCAGGAAGAAGATCGCTGTTTTCTGACATTTGAAATCCATAAAACGCAATTTGCTGCGTTGCATTTGCTTGGTTTATCCCGATAGACCTTCACAAATGGCGCCTTGCCTATTGCGTTTTAATGAATTTCTGAGCTTTTTAATAATTATCAAACTCAGGTTTACAGAAAAAGTTTCTGCAAGGGTTTTTATTTTATAAGCAATTGATAATTACTCTACAACATCATCGCATGGCGCACCATCTGCTCTTACGCGAAGATAATAGGTAAAATCCATATCAACTCCATTATTTACTGCAAGCGAGGTAGCTTCATCACTTATTGGGTTTTCAAGCACATTGACTTTAACAGTTACATAAACGCCCAATTTGTAGTCTCCTTCAGCTACAGTACTCAAACCACTTAAACTGATACAGCCATGTTCTCCCGGAGCAAAAGTTCTGTTAGAATTGGAGAACTCATACTCAATACCTTCCGGTAAATTAGTGAGAGAATCAATGGTAAGATATTCTACTTCAATATCATTGCCCTGAAACTGGATTACAGTAAAGTTTTTAATGTAAATAACTTCATTGTAATCTTCTCCCTGAACGATACATGCCAACTCATTGTGATTGGGCGCCAAACCAAAAGAATCTTCTTCAAAGGTGTATGCATCCCGGTCGCAAATATCCGAATCATGGTTTGCAGGTGCAATTTCGCAGTTTTCTCCTGTGTAACCTTCTTCACAGACACAATCACCATCTACACATTCACCATTTACACAAGTGATTTCTGCACAGAGATCTGTGTCTTCATCATCTTTACCGCATGCTACAATAAAAATTGACAGGATAAAAAATAAGCTTAATATTTTCAATAGATTTTTCATGATTTTTTACTTTTAAATGAAAAGCTGCCCAAAACAAATCGGGCAGCTTTATTAAATGTTTTATCTAAAAACTATACAACTTATTCAATAGCATTTGCAGTATCAACAGCTGTACACTGAGTTCCTGCTGCTCTTACTCTCAGATAATAAGCAAAGTCTAAATCCGAATTAGGCGCAACTTGATCAATTAATGCTGAAGCTTCATTGGATATCGTGCCTATACCTTCAATATCTACAGTTACCCAAATTCCTAATTTATAATCTCCAACTTGAGCAGTTGTTGTTCCAGTAATATAAATACATCCTTGTTCACCAGATGCATAAGTTACTGGCACTTCTCCTTTATCGAAAGCATAAGAAATACCTGTAGGTACATTTGTTAATGAATCTACTCTTAAAGAGTTAACTGTAATAGTTGAACCTCCAGATGTTTCAACAGTTGTGAAGTTTTTGATGTGAACAGTATCAATATAAGATTCATTCAAGAATATACATTCCAAGCCATCATAATCCGGCTCTAAACCATATTCTTCAGTAAATACGTAATCCCCACATTCATCAGTATTGCCAGTTGCAGGAGGAGTTTGACATCTATCACCAGTATATCCATCTATACATTCGCAATCACCATCGACACAAGTACCACCATTTTGGCAAGTTATAGCATCACAAGGATCTGTTGGTTCTTCATCATCACCACAAGCCATAAAAGCCAGTGAGACAACTAAAAATAAGCTTAAAATTTTCAATACGTTTTTCATGTTTTTTTGTTTTTGGTTAGTTTTTAATTAAAAAGTATTTGGTTCAAAAATAAATAATTATTTAACTCACAATTAAGACTTATCCACAAGCCCTTTATTGAATTATCACTTTTTTGGTCATTTGCTCGCTTGCTGTGTTCAATTGAATCAAATAAACTCCGGCAGGCAAATTATCGAAATTATAGCTTTTTCTATAAGAACCTGACACGCCATTCCATGATTCACGGGCAATTGTTTGACCTGTTGCATTGTATAGACTCAAATGAATCTGTTCAGGTTGCATCAATTCAAATTCTACCACAAAATTGCCATTGTTCGGGTTTGGATAAACATTGAAAGTCTCCAGCTTGCCTTCGATGTTTTCTACTGAAGTACAATTGCCATTGTATTGAAACTCAATTGGCTGACCGAATGCTCGGCATGAAGCCTGTACTGTAGGGAAATCTGCCGGTAAAGGTGGCACTGTAATGGTTACAGTTTTACTTTCACCCGGGTTCAAAGTTATTTCCAGAGGATCGAAATTAATCATCTGATCTTGTGAAATAAGGTTGCAAGTATCTCCACTAACGAAAACATTAAACGGAGGTAAAGTAACAGTCACTGCTCCTGTTCCATTATTGGTTGCCTGTATCTTCCACTCTCCATTTGGATTTCCGAGATAAAGGGATGTAAGCGGGAAACAAATTCCACCGGCAATATCCCACAATGCCTGGTTAATAGAATTGCCAAATGCAAATTCATCATTAATATTAACTGTATTGCCATTAGGGAAAGTAAATACCAATGGATTAATTGACCAACCTTGATCTCCAATAATATCCGGGCATATTTCAAGTCTTGGGCGACATCCTTCAAGGGTGTCCCATACTACAGTGTCTTGTACAACAGCCTCTATAGCAAATGGTGTAAGGTAATAAGTTCCTTCAGCTAAATCTCCCAAATTACAAGCGTCAAGATCAAAACTGCCATCGCTGTTAGATAAGAAAACCAGTTCATTATCTGCTGCTGCAGCAACCTGCGCATCTGTTTCCAACAACCCATCGGAAACAGGACTAATAGCCCAGGCAAGGTCACTTCCGCTTTTCAGGGCAAATCCTGAAGAAGTCACATTGTAGGATTGACCATCATTAGCTGAACAATTACAGGATAATGGATCAATCTGCAATAAATCAGCTACGCCTTCTACACATTGCTCGAAAGGAGCAGAAAATACCTCACATCCAATATCATTGGTGAAACTCACAGTAAAAGGGCCGGCAGAACCCAGAGTTTCAAATGTATCGGATTCTTCACCAGGAATTGCCACACTATCCAAATACCATTGTACCTGGAAGCTGTCAGGATTGTTTACATAAAGAAAAGAACCGTCAGTACTGATATTGATTATAGGAGTACTTACAGGTTCGATTATAACTTCTACGGTATCGGAAAATCCGGGACAAATATTGCCGGGTTCCAGCACTTCCACATAATAATTTCCGGGCACACCAACTTTAATGGTTTGGGAATCAGCTCCGAAAAGCTGGGTCGTATCCCTGAACCACTGGTAATAATCAAAACCGGGGCCAGCATCGAGCAACAAACTGTCTCCCTGGCATAAATCAAGGCCATCGGGCGCAGAAATTGTTGTTGTGCTCAAATCATAAATGGTAACTGTATCCTTGTATTCGGTGGTTTGAAGCACTCTCTTATTTACCTTAAATGCACCAGTAAAATTATTATGTATGAAACCATAAGTAGTAGTTGGAGAGGAAGTTGTAGGTATTATTGATGAAATTGCAGTTCCTAAATCATCATCTTGTGAACAAACCAAAGGACAACGGCCATCTTCATCAAATGCATTAAAGGAAATTGAAGTGTCTGAAATAGCAATATCCAAGCCAGTCCATGTTCTACTTCTACCGCTGGGGTTATTGGACGTAAGTCCAACCAAATCTGCTGCACCACCAGCATTAACATACATATAGGGTTCTGGATCCTGAGATGCAAATGCTTCTTCAACATCACCCCACCAGCCACCGCTTAGTGTTACTGAAACTTCAGAAATATAATACTCATAAATCGTCTGGGTCAATGTGATGGGATATACACCCGGTGAGTCAAAGAAGTAAGAAGCTGTAGGGCCATCTGCAGAATCCAGTCCGGCAAAATCCCATTCGTATTCTGTTGTAAACAAATTCGGATTGGGATCAGGGATTTGTTTTGCGAAATTAATATTGGCTTCTTCACAACCATTTGGCGGGGTCATAGAAATCACACCAGCAGAAGAGCCTGGCAAAACCCTTATAAATAATGGAAAAGTTTGATTCTGACATTGGCTGATCCCAGAAAGCGAACCACAGCCTTCAACCGTTACAGTCAAAACTTTTAAGCCTGGTGTAGCAAATGTTTCTCCACAAATAGTAACTGCTCCATAGCGGTAATCTTGAGGATAATAAGTATTGTTATTGGCGGCAGCAACGGAATCGGGCGTGTAATTTAAACCTATGGGCAACCCGGCAACACCCAATATTTGAACAGAGTTTACTGTTGCTGTACCGGTAACAGGACTTGTTACCGCTTGTTTTTTAGGCAATAAATACTGCATGAAAATAGTCGTATCCACGCCCTGGGTAAAATAAGCAGTATCAACATCTGTTGTGTCTCTGTCAATAGTGAAACCGAAATAGAAATCATCAGCTCCGGTCCAATAGGTGGGGTCAGGTGTTCCGTATGTACATGGCTGAGCATATACATTAACAAAAGCTAAAACAGCCGAAAGTAAAAGAGATAGTTTTTTCAAGTTCATGAAGTTCATTTTTCGTAAAAAAATTGTGGCAAATATAATGAAGGGATTTTTTTCAAGATCAAGTTTGATGTGATGATCGAAATTTATTGTTTTAAAATGCCTGAATTTTATTAAGCTATGTGAAAATACAAAAAAGAAACAAGTGCTTCTACAATTAAATTCCTAAAAATCACAAAGCATCATTGTGCGTGTAAAGAATGCGGGCATTATAAATGCATGTTCTCTTTTTTCTCTAAGAGTTGATCTTCCGTTTCTTCCCTATCGGGATCAGGCACACAGCAATCAACAGGACAAACAGCAGCACATTGGGGTTCTTCGTGAAATCCAACACATTCGGTACATTTATCGGGCACTATATAATAGATTTCTTCAGAAACAGGTTCTTGCTTTTCATTTACATCTATTTCGCGGCCATCTTCCAAAGTGATCGCTCCCTCCACCGTATTTCCATCGGCAAAAGCCCATTCTATTCCGCCTTCGTAGATCGCATTATTAGGGCATTCCGGCTCACAAGCTCCACAATTGATACATTCATCTGTTATAATTATAGCCATAAGGGCATTTTCTTTTAGTTAAATTTGCTGCAAAAATAAGCCTTGAAAAGCTCTAATTCAAGGCAATCAACACGAATATTGAAAAAAAGTTTGTATGCAGGCAGAAGAAAGAATTAAACAAATTATTGAATGGGGTGAATGTTTCCTCAATGAGAATGAAGGCCTTGAAAATGCTATGGAAAAAGCCTGGCAGGAGAATCGCTGGTTTATTCACGAACATCAAAAACAGGCACTCAAATCTATAAAAGAGCAAATGCTTTCAGCCAACAAACTTGAGCATTGGATTAATCACTACAACAGCGATTTGATGGAAAAACCCGCTAAAAATATAGCGCTGATAATGGCGGGAAATATTCCTCTGGTAGGTTTTCATGATTTACTGGCTGTTCTTATGAGCGGAAACAAGGCGCAGGTTAAACTGTCTTCAAAAGACAGTGCTTTATGGAAATACCTTTTTGCTAAAATGCAAGAAAACCAGCCTGCATTGCATGCGCAAATTGAAGTGGTTGAAAGGCTGAAAGATTTTGATGCTGTAATAGCCACGGGAGGCAACAATACTTCCCGCTATTTTGAATATTACTTTGGCAAATACCCACATATTATCCGTAAAAACAGAAACTCATTGGCAATAATCAGCGGCAATGAAAGCGATGCTGAACTGATGGCATTGGGAAATGATGTCTTTGGTTATTTCGGTCTGGGCTGCCGCAATATTTCACATTTGCTGGTGCCTGAAAATTACGATTTCAAACAAATGCTCGATGTCTTTGAAAGCTACAAATGGGTTTTGGACAACAATAAATACAAGAACAATTTCGACTATCAACTGAGCATAATGCTGCTCAATCAAATTCCTTTTTTACAAGGTGATGCTATATTGCTAAAAGCATCTGATTCTATTCCCTCTCCTATTGCTACTTTGCATTATCAGTTTTACAAATCAAGGGAAGAAGCTGAGCAGATTTTAAAGGCAGAGCAAAACAAAATACAGTGTGTGGTAGGTGAAAATCATTTGGGTTTTGGGACAGCTCAATCGCCCGGACTAATGGACTATGCCGATGGGGTGGATACAATGAAGTTTTTATTGGACATGAAAAAATGAGGAATGCTCATTTCATATGCGCATACCGACCCAAAGCCCAAAGCGGAAACACATTTCTATAGGCGGTATAAGTAATCATGCAATTGCCATTGAACACTCCGGAAATTCCCTGTTGCGACCAGTCACCGCTTTTTTCTTGCTTGTCAATTAAAAAACGAATGCCTTTGTCAGTCACTGTTTTTTCAGGATAATCAGCAGCCATTAAGGCCAATAAAGCCCAGGCTGTATTTACCACCTGTCCTTCTTTGTGTTCATGATAACTCTTATCTACACAAGATTGTGCAGATTCTCCCCAACTTCCATCGGGTTTTTGAATGCCTACCAAAAACTCACAGGCTTTTTGAATTTCATGATCAGGAAAACCTGCCTGATAAGATTTTGCTCCTGCTGCCAGCAAACCCTCAATTCCAAACCAGGTACCATAAGTGAAACATACTGCCCAGGAGCCATACCAGGAGCCATTGTTGCGCTGCTTTTTCAAAATAAATTCCCGGCCATTCCCTATGGCTTTTTTGATTTCTTCAGCCCTGTAATTTGGAAAAAAATGATTGTATTTTTTCAATGCCTGAATTGTAGCAGAAGTGCATTCCACATAACTGTATTCCACCATAATATCTGCAAATATGCCCGAAGGATTGAGCTTTTCCAGCCATTTGGAACCCCTGATGTTTTCATAGGTTGCCCAGCCACCATCATCGTTTTGCAATTTGAGCAGAAAGTCTATCGCTGGTTTATACCTTTCAGGATTAATTTTTTCAGCCATATTCTCAAGTGCAGGACTTTTTTCCAACAACAATGCGGATTTCATGGCCTCACTTGTACAATCCGTAATCGGCCAGTCATGCGATTGTGTTGAAAATGGCCAGCAACCAAAGCCATTGTCGCGGAAAAACTGCTCGTAATCGGGCTCGTTTTTTTGTATCTGTGTTTGATCCAGATAGCTGTATATTTTCTGAGTCGTTTCAGGAAATACACTGTCTAATTTGCATTCCAGCAAAGCCTGTGCAGCAAAAGTGGTATCCCATAGCTGCGAGCCATTATAACCGTTCATCTTCATGCCATCTTCCGCAACCCACAAATAATCCTTCCATCGCTGCACATGTTTTTTAAATTCAGGTGATTCTTTACCTTTTATATGCCAAACGCAAAGGGAATTCAGCACTTGATTGACCGGCCCTACATTGATATAATTGGTGTGCCGGTCTTCTGCATCAATGTATTTTTCCAGAAAATCGGTGGTTTTCTTTCTCAAAAATTTAGAATGGACTTTTTCATAGCCGTTCATAAAGAAATTGAAAAAATCCAGCCACTTTGATGGAGCTTTGTACAGGTCTTCCTCGCAAATTTTATCCCTGGCGCTTTTCCAGTCAATTTTCGAATATTTCTCCGTGTACAATTCAGTTTTCAATGCCTTGGTAATGGCAGTGGGTTCAGCTTTTAATTTAACTGCATAACAATAAGACATGGGCATATATACCATCCGTGCATGGTTCCAGTACCGGCTCGGATGAACCGGCAATGATTCGGGCAAAAGCCAGGCTTCGGGATAAAAAGTATTGTTGCCTTCCCATTCATACACGCCCAAAACAGATAGGTAGAACTTGCCCCACAAAGGCACTTCAGTTGCCCCACCATGCTGCTGAATCCACTTGCGCGCTTTTTTCATTGCGGGATCTAATGCTGCTTTTCCCAGCAAACGCAAAGCGACATATTGCAGAACAGTCCCAAACATGGTCGATCGGTCTTCGATGTGCAGCCCCCATCCCCCATCATCATTCTGGTGGTTCAGCATATAACGGATCATGAGTGTTTTTTCAGGGGAAGAAAAAGGTGTTTGGGTAATGTAGGACACAATCACCAGGCCGGGCAGTAGAAACAATGGCCCACCATAATCGCCCGCCCAATTGCCATCGGGCATTTGAAGCGATCGGTAAAAGTCAAAGCCTTTGTTTGCTGCCAGAAAGGCTACTTTTTTATTGGCATCGCTGATCTGTTCCGCTTTATTGATCAACTCATGACTGATCTCCCCTGCTTTTGCCTTTCGCCTTAAAAGTAAATCGGAGGAATTGGGATTCTTGCTTTTATCATAGCTGAATGCTGCTGATATTTCTTTTAAAAATGTCCGGCCTTGTGGCTTTTCCCAATCCTGCTCATTTTGAATTTCGCCTTTGAGGTCATTTGGCAGCTCAAATTTCCAGTATTGCCTGCCTTTATTGCTATATAGTTTCCAGCAATTCCAATAATAGCTTTTGTCTTTGGGAAGTGTTTTCCTCTCTTCTTTAAGCTGCGCAGTTTCCATTCAGTTTATGTTTTACAGGTCTAAAATAAGCGCGAACAACAAAGGGAGTGTTTGATTAAAAAATTAGGGTTCGGATAAAAAAAATCAGGGCTTGAAGCTGAGTACAAGTACTTTCTTAAACATGCACAAAACACAAGTAAAGCTTAGCTTTGCACTTTTAAAATTATGCGCCTCAAACCTGACTTTTTTAAAGACAATTTTCACCTGCTGCTGTTTGGGTTTTTGTTCACCTTTCTCTCAGGGTTTGGGCAGACATTTTTTATTTCCCTTTTTGTGCCAAAACTGCAAGCCGTTTTTTCGCTGTCAGATGCCGAGTTCAGCAGCCTGTATGCACTAGCCACACTGAGCAGCGCATTTACATTGAGTTGGGCGGGCCGATTTATTGATAAGTTAAAGCTGCCCATTTTCAGCAGCCGTGTGATGATTGGCTTTGTGCTTTCGCTTTTGGTTTTTTCACAATCTTATTATGTACCCGTACTTTTTTTCGCACTTTATGGCGTACGCCTTTTTGGCCAAGGGATGATGTCACATACTGCCATGACAAGTATGGTACGGTTTTTTGAAAAAAACAGGGGAAAGGCAGTAAGCTTTGCCGCATTGGGACACCCTGCTGGAGAGGCTATCTTTCCCATTATCATAGTTTCCCTTATGGCCCTATTTGGCTGGCGAATTTCCCTGATTTGCGCTGCTGTGGTAGTTGCAGTGGCTATTCCCCTTTCACTATATTTATTGATGCGGGGAAAAAGGTTTTCCAAATTAAAGCTGTTTGTAGCATCCGTTCAGAGCAAGGAAGATTTAAAGGAAGCGGCCATTTTAAAGATCTTGGGCAAAAAGTCCTTTTGGATATTGGCACCCAGTAGTTTTGCCTCGGGCAGCATCGGTACCGCTTTTTTGTTTTTTCAATTAAAACTTGGAGAAGTCAAAGGCTGGGACGCCACTTTTATTGCAGCCACATTTTCCTCCTATGCCTTTGGGAATGCCATGAGTACTATTGCTGCCGGTTGGCTGGCAGATCGATTTTCCGGGCGGGTGCTTTTTCCTTTTTATTTATTGCCATTCGGCATTGGATTGATATGCCTATTCTTTTTTGATGCAAAGTGGGTATATCTTGCGCTGATCAGCGGAATAGGCATTAGCAATGGCTTTGGCAATACCGTAAAAAATGCCGCTATGGCAGAAATGTTTGGCGTAAAGGTCATCGGTTCGGTTAGAAGCTTGTTTACCACGGCAATGGTATTTTCCACAGCCGTGGGTCCCGTGGTTTTTGGGGTTTTACTGGATTTTGACATCAGTTTTGAAAAAATAGCACTGGGATCTTTCTTCTTCTTCGCATTGGTGAGTTTGAATGCCTTGAGGGGTGTAGGGCTTGAGAGGAGTATCTAATGGTTTTATAGAAGTGTTGCAAATTGCACGTAAATCTTTAACAAGAGAAAAGAATACTAACCTGAATTCGGAAATTATTTATTACTCAGAATGCCAAAAAATTTTGACCCACATAAGCATCGTTAAAATTTCTTGCCATTGTGAGTTCCCTACCCGACTAAAGTCAGTCAGGCGGGCATGTGACCGCTGAAAATAAATTTTAACCACATGAAAAAATCCCTGTTAAAGCACGCATTGATTTTGGAAATTTATTTGAAGTGAAAACTGTCCGTGAAATGGGATGGGGTATCAACTTCCAATTTCTATCCTCTAACTTCTAATTTCCTCCAACAACATACCTCCACTGTATTTCCACCGTATTTCAACAAGCATCAGATAAATCACAAACTAAAATCAATTTCTAACTTCTAATTTCTAACCTCTAACCTCTATCTTCTAAAATTCACTGATCCTTCATAATCTCATGCCCCATCTTATCCCTTTTGGTTTTAAGATAGCGCTCGTTGTGCTTGTTACAAACCACTTCAAGCGAAATATTTTCCACTATTTCCAGTCCGTAACCTACGATACCCGTACGTTTTTTAGGATTGTTGCTCAGTAAGCGCATTTTGCTCACCCCCAGGTCTCTCAGAATCTGTGCACCAACTCCGTAGTCACGTTCATCCATTTTAAAACCAAGTGCTTCATTGGCCTCATAGGTATCCATTCCTTCTTCCTGCAATTTGTAGGCACGCAATTTGTTCAGCAGTCCAATTCCACGCCCCTCCTGATTCATGTACAATATCACACCTTTTCCTTCTTCTTCTACAGCTTTAATGGCTGCTATCAACTGATCACCGCAATCGCAGCGCAAAGAACCCAACAAATCCCCGGTAAGGCAGGATGAGTGCACACGTACCAAAACCGGCTCACCGGGTTCCCAAGTACCTTTAACCAAAGCAAAGTGCTCGTCATCGGTGGTCAATTGTCTGTATCCATGTACTTTAAAATCACCATATTTGGTGGGCATGTCTACATCCGACACTACTTTTTTAATCAGCCGCTCTTTTTCCATCCTGTATTTGATCAGATCTTCAATGGAAATGATCTTCATATCAAAGCGCTCGGCAATTTTAAACAATTCCGGGAGTCTTGCCATCGTACCATCTTCATTCATAATCTCCACAAGTACACCCACGGGATCCATGCCTGCAAGTCTGGCCAAATCTATGGTGGCTTCTGTATGGCCGGCCCTTCTCAACACACCGCCTTTTCTTGCTTTTAAAGGAAAAATATGTCCGGGTTTTGATAGTTCTGAGGGATGGATATTGGGATCGATCAAAGCCCGAACGGTCTTGGCCCTGTCACTAGCCGATATCCCTGTGGAACAACCGTGGCCTTTCAAATCAATGGAAACGGTAAATGGAGTGTCGTGCAAACTGGTATTGCTTCCAACCATTAGCTCGAGGCCCAATTCCTGTGCTTTACTCTCTACAATAGGGGCGCAAATCAAGCCGCGACCATGTGTAGCCATAAAATTGATTATTTCGGGAGTTACATTTTCCGCAGCAGTGATAAAATCACCTTCATTTTCCCTATCCTCATCATCTACTACAATAATGAGTTTTCCATTTTTCATATCTTCTACAGCCGATTCAATACTGTCTAATTTATTCTTCATAATGTCTTTTTGCTGATAAAAACCTTAAAAACTTTGCTCTTGTTCAAAATTCAGTGCAAAGGTACCATAAATAGTACTATTATCCATTCAAAAACCCTAAGCGCTATTGATAACATTAACATTTATAAAATCAAAACTGAAAATATTTCAAAACTATTGGTTCTGCCTAAATGTAATTCAAAGCTCTTAATTATCCGTATATTCACAGTTTTTTAGTACCAATACATTTTTCACTCATTTTATGAAATTCAAAGACCTTAAACTAAACAAACAATTACTCGAAGCCATTTCTTACATGAATTTTGTGGAAGCTACTCCAGTACAGGAAATGGCCATTCCGAAAATCCTTGACGGGCAAGACCTGATAGCCTGTGCACAGACCGGCACGGGAAAAACGGCAGCATTTATACTGCCGGTACTCAACTACATGGCCGAAAACAACAGCAAAGGCAACAATGCGCTGGTAATTGTCCCTACCCGTGAACTTGCATTACAGATTGATCAGGAAATTCAGGGTTTCGCCTATTTTCTGGGGGTATCTTCCATTCCTATTTATGGGGGTGGCGATGGAAGCAATTTTGACACACAAAAACGCGCCTTAAGTGAAGGGGCAGGAATTATTGTGGCCACACCCGGCAAATTGATCTCCCACATGAATATGGGCTATACGAATTTTAAAGACCTCAATTTCCTGATACTTGATGAAGCAGACCGCATGTTGGATATGGGGTTTTATGAGGATATTCAAAAGATCATCACCTATTTGCCAAAAAAACGGCAGAACCTGATGTTTAGCGCTACCATGCCACCCAAAATCAGGAAACTTTCAAAAGAAATATTGAATGATCCGGCAGAGATCAATATTGCCATCTCCAAGCCTGCTGCAGGGGTTTTGCAGGCCGCTTATCTTGCTCATGATGCCCAAAAAATCCCTTTGCTCAATCAATTGATTGCAGACAAGCCCAATTACAAAAGCATTTTGATTTTCAGCTCTACCAAGAAAAAAGTCCATGATATTCAACGGGCATTGAAAAACAAGGATTTTAAAGTAGAAAGTATTTCATCTGATCTGGAACAATCCGAAAGGGAAGATGTGCTGAACCGCTTTCGCTCCAAAAAAACAAGAGTACTGGTTGCTACAGATGTAATCAGCCGGGGGATTGACATCAAAGACATCAACCTGGTGATCAATTTTGATGTGCCCGATGATGCTGCCGATTATGTGCACCGCGTGGGCAGAACAGCAAGGGCAGATACTACAGGGGTGGCGCTTACACTGGTAAACGAAAACGATATGTACTCCTTCAAGCAAATAGAAGACCTGATGGAACAGGAAGTGATGAAACTGCCTCTGCCACCGCATATTGGCGAAGGTCCGGAATGGAAAGTGCCGAAATTCAAACCCCGAAAAAAAGGGTTTCAGAAATCAGGTGGAAAAGGGAAAGGCCGCTATAAAAAGTAAGATGTACATTTTTTCAGCTGCAAATACATTAATTTAACTCCTGTATGAAATTGCAGAACAGATGATTAAAAATACTTTAAGTCAATCCGAAAAGGAAGTTCAATTTTCCTCCTGGGTAAATGACTACAGTGACGCCATGTATTCCTGGGCTTTACACAAAACTTCAGATGAAATGGTGGCACAGGACATTGTTCAGGAAACATTTCTTTCGGCATATAAATCTCTGGACAAGTTTAGACAGGACAGCAAACCCAAAACCTGGCTTTTTTCCATTCTTAACAATAAAATCATAGACCATTACAGGAGAAAAATAAAATACATCAGCACAGATAACAATAAGCCATCTGAAAAAAAAGCCTTTGACCTGACCGAAAACCTATTTGATGAAAACGGTAAATGGAAAGCCCCGGAATCACAAGCTTTTATCGATGATGACATTCACCTTTTGGATGATGATGAATTCAGAAAAGTAATGGAGCTGTGCCTGGATGACCTGCCCGAAAACTGGCGCTTTGCCGTAAACTCAAAATACCTGCTTGAAAAAGACGGCAAAGACATCTGTCAGGAGCTGGAAATCACCCCGTCAAATTATTGGCAAATAATCCACAGGGCTAAGTTGATGCTCAAAAAATGTATTGACCTGAACTGGTTTAATAAATAACACCCTATAATGCTATGATGTCACTCATGATTTCCTGTAAAAAAGCCGGTGAGCTGATCGAAAAAAAAGCTGTTGACAAGTTGTCAATGGGCGAATTGCTTCAGTTAAAATCCCACTTAATACTTTGCGGTGTATGCTCGCGTTATGAAAAATTCAGCCATTTCATTGAAAGTTACCTGCTGAATACTTCAAACATCCCAGACAAGAAAAATGCAAAGTTGCCTGATCATGTCAGGAAAAACATTTTAAAAATCACCAGCAACAAAAGCTCATAGCCCAAATGTAAGAACCAGGCCCATCACTAAACCAGAGCCCTGCTTTCTATGGTATATATGTACAGAATAATCATCCCACTAATCCTGTTGTTTACTGCAACAATGCAGCTATCAGCCTCTGAAAATGATTTTTTCAAAACAGCAGGCCGTTTCTTTGACCAGTATGTGATCGATAATGCAGTGGACTATGATCGCTTAAAGCAAGATCAAAGCTTGCTCAAAACACTTTTAAACAACATTGAAAATTTTGACTACCAACAGAAAGACAGAAATGAGCAAAAAGCTTTTTTGATCAACGCTTACAACATACTGACCATAAGCAATGTAATCAATCATTACCCAATCAATTCACCGCTGGAGATAAGCAGTTTTTTCGACAAGAAAAATTTCAATGTAGCAGGCAGAAAAGTCAGTCTTGACGATTTGGAAAAGTCATGGCTGATGAAAGATTTTTTTGATCCACGCCTGCATTTTGTGCTGGTTTGTGCTGCAAAAGGCTGCCCTGAAATTGTTGATTACGCCTATCTCCCCTCTTCCATCGAGCAGCAGTTGGAAAACCGAACCCGACAGGTCATCAACGATCCCGGTTTTTTAAAGATAAACCACTCCGAACAAAAGGTCTTGTTTTCTGAGCTTTTCAATTGGTATGAAAAGGATTTCACCCAAGAATACAACTCCATAGAGCAATACATAATGAGTTACCTCGAAATTGAAATCCCCGATAATTACAAATGGATGAGCTATCCATACGACTGGTCGCTGAATACGCCTGCAAAAAACCAGGGAACAGATTCGGTAAAAAAAAAGAATAATCTGCAATTATACACCAGCTCAGTGCTGTACAGTAAGGGGACTTTCGAATTAAGACTGTTGAATAATTTCTACACGCAAAACACTTTCTTTGATGAAAACAGGACAAGAATAGAGGACAAGCGCTCCACTTACTTGACAAGTTTTTTCCAGTTTACTGCCGGATTGCACCCGCGCATCAATATTGGCGCAGATTTTATCTTTAAATCTGTACGGCAGGTAGAAGATCGCAGCGAAAACCCTGTGAAAATCCTGCGTTTTGGAAACAATGAAATAGCCCAAACCCAATTGGCATTTGCAGGGCCGAGAATTAAATTTATTCCCTTTAAAAAGCTCAGTAATTTTTCGGTGCAGAGCACCTTTTATATTCCAACTGCAAAGGATATGGAAGGCAGTGAATCGGGAAGACCCTTTTTGGATTACGACAAGTTTTTTTGGTGGAACCAGTTGTTTTTTGACCAAAGACAGGGCAACTACCTCAATCATTTTTTTGGACTGGACATCATTGGAAGGTTTGGTGGCAAAAGCCAACTCGAAAATCTGGTTCAATCGCCTTTAACCTATATCATCAGTGCTTTTCCCACAAAAAGACTGACCATTTACGGCCTAGGCCAGTGGTTTCCCACTTTTTCAAAAGACAGTGAGGGTAAATTCGGCATGTCGCAATATTTTATTCAAATCGGAGTGGGCACCAAAGTATATGTGATTGAAAATTTAGAACTCGAACTCTCTTTCAATCACTTTCTGAAAGGCAGAAATGCCGGTGCTGGAGAGGTGGTCAATCTGGGCGTGCGCTATGTGATTTGGTAAGCCAAATGTTATAAGCTCCTTTTCTTTTTTTCATTACTTGTAAGGATTGGTTTTTTGCTGCGACTATTCTGTCAAACAAAAACAAAAAACCATGAACAGTAAAAAATTCATCATTGGCTCGCTGGTATCAGGAGTGATGATCAGTGGAGGAAGCATCAGCGCTTCAAATTCATTAAATTTTAAAACCCTGGGTTCAGGTGGAGAAATCAGATCCACTCTTTCTAACGAAGCAATAAATCACTCTGATGAATTGTCTTTGGAATTGACTTGCGGTGAAAAGGACAGTAAGAAAGCCCAAAAATCAGAAACCAAAGATGCCGAGGCCAAATGTGGTGATGGCAATTGCGGGGATGATGCAAAAAAGGCAAAAACAGAAAGTAAATCTGCCGAGGCCAATTGCGGTGGAAAAGAAGACTCAAAAGCCGACAAAAAGAAAAGCGAAAAAAGCGAAAGTAAAAGCAAAGAAGCTACATGTGCATAATTGATGATTAGATATGATGCCGGTAACTATTGCCGGCATCATTCATCATAAAAGCAAGGCTATGGTTGGAATAGGATTTAGAAAAGATTTTTCACGCGAAGTAATAGATGCTTCAGGAATAAAACCGGATTTTATAGAGCTGGCTCCTGAAAACTGGATAGAAATAGGCGGCTACTGGAAAAAAGAATTGAAGAAAGCATTGGAAAAATATCCGCTTTACACACACGGCCTTTCTTTATCAGTAGGTAGCCCCGATGATTTAGATTACGAATTTTTAGCAAAAGTCAAAAAATTTCTAAACGAAACCGGTGCACTGATCTATTCTGAGCATTTAAGTTTCTCTAAATGTTCTAATGCACACCTATATGATCTGCTCCCTATTCCTTTTACAGATGATGCAGTAAAACATGTTGCCTCAAAAATCAGAAAAGTACAGGATTTTTTAGAACAAAGGATTGCTATTGAAATAGTCAGCTATTATTCCCCTGTTGCAGCCGAAATGAGTGAAATTGATTTTGTGAATGCTGTCTTGGAAGAAGCCGACTGCCTACTGCTACTTGATATCAACAACATTTATGTAAACAGCTTCAATCACCAATACAATAGTAGAGAGTATATTGACCAACTGCCCTTTGATCGCATAGCATACATGCATATGGCCGGCCACGAAAAAATCAGCGATGACCTAATTATTGACACACATGGCAAAGCAATAATCGACCCTGTATATGAACTTTTCGATTATGCCATAAAAACCACAAATTTAGACCTCCCTGTACTTCTTGAAAGAGATTTCAATATTCCGGAAATGAAAGATTTACAATACGAAATAAATCGATTGAAAAATATAAAACGCAATGCTCTAAAATCTATAGAAAATGCAGTTGCTTAAAGAATCAACCCTTCGATATCAAAACAAGCTCGCCTCATTTTGTAAAACAGGAATACTTCCTTCTATACCAGGTGTAGATGAAAAGCATGTTCATCAATACCACCGTCTTGTTAAAGGTGTTTTTGATGACAGCTTGACAAAAGCTTACCCTCTGACACACAGTTTATTAAGTAAAGGGGAATGGGACAGTTTAGTAAATGAATTTCGTATTTCTCACAAAAGTCAATCTCCACAAATATGGCGAATGCCCTATGAGTTCTTTACTTATTTCAAAGGAGAATCCAATCTAAAAATCGTAAAAAAATATCCCTTTATTATAGACCTGCTTCTTATGGAGTGGCTTGAAATTGAAGTGTATATGATGGAGGATGAAAAAACGCCAGACTATTATACTGAAAGAGATCATAAAGAACAAGGGCTTATACTAAACCCGGAAATAAGAGTTTGCTCTTTGGAATTCCCTGTACACTTAAAAAAAGCAAAAGATATTAAGCCTTATGATAAAGGACTTTATCTGCTTTCACTGCACAGACATCCGGAAAGTGGCAATGTTATTTTTACTGAGCTTGGTACAGCCCATGTATTGCTTATGGAATTGCTTCAGTTTCAGGAAAGCATTCAAGTCAATTATGAAGACATGCTCGAAATATTTATGCGTTATGCAGCAAAAGAAGAAGCTGAAAAAGCATTGGAAATATTTATCACATCTGCACTAAAAAGCAGATTAATCCTTGGATTTTTTAACCCTAAATATATTTAATCATGAGAAAAACCAATTTATTATTAATGGCGTCAACCTTAATCAGTTTAATACTCATTCTTCAGGCTTGCGACAAAGATGATGATACAGAACCGAATGAATTTATTGCAGAATCATCATCCTTTTCTGATTTCGAAACCTGGTCTTTAGATCATACTGCTGAAGGGTATGACCCCGCAATTGGTTCAACGCACGGGGGAAATGATAGTACTGTTACCAGAGAAGTGTTTTTTAAAGACGGACAAACCCCATCTTCCAGTGAATACCCTGTAGGTACTATAATTGTCAAAAAAACAACAAATACAGGCGAAACGATTGAACAATACACAGCAATGGTAAAAAGAGGTGGTTCTTTCACCCCGCCAACAATGGATGGGAGTGGTTCATGCTGATGGCAGCATTGCAGAAGATCCAAACTCAGGCGAAGTAATGCGCGGTGCACTATTGATGAATGGAATGTGCGGCAATTGCCACAATTCAGCCTCAACTGATTTTGTATTTTCTAAATAAAACCCTGGCCTGCCCGGCATAAGGCAACAGAATAATAAATATTGCCGGGCAGGTCAATTAAAACACTTTAGAATGCTTGCAATAGCAATTATTGCCCTTGTATTGATGAAGAATGAAGAACTATGGAAACACAACAAAATTTTAAAAAAGTAAAGGAAGCAAAAGGATTGAAAGTTGGTGAAAAAGCACCTGACTTCTCTGCCATTAACCAAAATGACTCTGTTTATCAATTATCAAAGGCTTTGCAAAAAGGGCCGGTAGTATTGATATTTTATCGCGGTCAGTGGTGTCCGATCTGTAACAATCATTTGAGTAAAATTCAAAAACAATTGCCTCAAATCTATGAGAAAGGCGCTACTGTGGTTGCAATTTCACCTGAAAAATCAGAGTTTTTAAAAAAAACCATGAGCAAAACCGGTGCCGAATTTACATTATTGTACGATGAAGGCTATAAAATTTCTGATGCTTTTGATGTGACATTCCGACCAGACACTATTTCCAGGGCAATATACAATACATTGCTAAGAGCAAATTTAAAAGAAGTGCATTCTGATGACAGCCAAAGATTGCCCATTCCTGCTACATACATAATAGGAACCGATGGAAAAGTTGTATGGAGACATTTTGACCCGGATTATAAAAAGCGTGCTAAGGTGAAAGATATATTAAATAACTTGCCCTAATATTGTTTATGAATTTTTATATTTTACTACAATAGCTTGTTCAACTTTACTTTAGCGGTATTAAATTTCAAAATGCTATAACTGAATCCAATGCATAAAAACGCACTCATCATATTTGTAAAAAACCCTGTAGCCGGAATGGTGAAAACCAGGTTGGCAGAGGGCAGTAGTATTGACCAGGCATTAGAAATATACCTTCAGCTTTTGAATTATACTTTACAAATCTGCAAGAAGCTAAGCAATTGTGAGAAATATGTTTTTTATTCGGATAAAATAGATACCGGTGATGCCTGGGCAAAAAACGGCTTCCACCAAAGACTGCAAAAAGGAACCGATCTGGGAAAAAGAATGAGCCGGGCATTTGAAGAAGTGTTTTCCCTGGGACACAAAAACTGCATTATAATTGGCAGCGATTGTCCGCAGATTAATACAATACACCTTGATACCGCTTTTGAAAAACTGGACAATCACGATGCAGTAATTGGTCCCGCAAATGATGGGGGTTATTATTTACTTGGGATGAAAAAGCAGCACAGGACTTTGTTTGAAAACAAAAAATGGAGCAGCACTTCAGTTTTTCTCGACACTTTAAAAGATTTAAAGGCTTTGCAATTAAAAACCTATATATTGCCCGAACTGATAGATATAGATACTATGGAAGATTATATTGCTTTTCAGCAAATTCAGGAAGACAGTAAAACAGGAATGGCATGAGAAGAACAACTTTATTTTTTCTAATCATCGCCAGCCTATTCCTGTCCTGTCGTTCGGTGAATTTTAAAGGCAGCGGCACTTCAGCTCCCAATCACGATAACTGGACTCAGTTGTTAAAAAAACATGTGGCAGAAAACGGAGCTGTAAATTACCCTGGTTTTATAAAAGACAGCAGTGCACTCAACACCTATCTTGAACTATTGAGCAACACCCCGCCCGATGATGATAAATGGAGCCGGGAAGAACAAATTGCCTACTGGATCAATGTGTACAATGCTTTTACCGTAAAATTAATCATTGATCATTATCCTGTGGAAAGCATCAAAGACATCGGTAGTAAAATCAATATTCCTTTTGTTACGACTCCCTGGGACATTAAATTTTTCAAAATTGGAGAACAGCAAATGGATCTGAACCTGGTAGAACACGGACAATTGCGCAAAAAACTCGAAGAACCACGCATACATTTCGCCATTGTTTGCGCATCGGTTTCCTGTCCTAAATTACGCAGAGAAGCCTTTGAAGCCAAGAGCTTAGAGCAACAATTGGATAATAGTGCCAGGGAATTTTTAAGCGATACTCTGCGCAATCAGGTTTCGGTAGAGCAGCCCCGCATTTCTAAAATTTTCAAATGGTTTACCGGTGATTTTACCGAGGAAATGACTTTGA
Source organism: Chitinophagales bacterium (assembly GCA_040877935.1). Lineage (NCBI taxonomy): Bacteria > Pseudomonadati > Bacteroidota > Chitinophagia > Chitinophagales > Chitinophagales bacterium. The sequence goes on along the minus strand of JBBDNB010000056.1, from coordinate 20,666 downwards.
TTGAATACCTGAATCAATACGCTCCGGTGAAAATAACAGAAAATACAGAAATCGAATACATGGAATACAACTGGGCTTTGAATGAAAAAGAGAATTTTAAATAAAGCGAGGATCAAGAGTCCTCTCGGAAAATAAAAACCATGATGTATAGCGGTCAGACCGCTTTTCAGAGTTGGTTCAACCTTTAACTTGATAATAAATGCAAGAGCACATTGTCATAATTGGAAATGGAATTTCGGGCATTACCTGTGCCCGTCATATTCGCAAAAACAGCGACCACCGCATTACGGTCATTTCTGCTGAAACCAAACATTTTTTCTCGCGCACTGCACTCATGTACATTTATATGGGACACATGCGCTACGTGGATACCAAACCCTATGAGGATTTTTTCTGGGAGAAAAACCGCATTGAACTGTTTTATGGTTTTGTTGAAAATGTGGATACCGACAATAAAAAGCTTTCTTTAAAAAACAGTGCTGAAATCAGTTACGATAAGCTGGTAATTGCCAGCGGCAGCAAATCCAATAAATTCGGCTGGTCGGGCCAGGATTTGAAAGGCGTACAGGGCTTGTACAGCTATCCCGATTTGGAACTGATGGAGGAAAACACCAAAGACATTTCCCGTGCAGTGGTTGTCGGGGGTGGCTTGATCGGCATAGAGATGGTGGAAATGCTGCATTCAAGGAATATCCCTGTTTCATTTTTAGTACGGGAATCCGGCTTTTGGAACAATGTATTGCCACCGCTAGAGTCAGAACTTATTGGCAGGCATATCCGCGAACACGGCATTGATTTGCAATTATCCACCGAACTGGAATCCATAGAAGGCGATGAAAACGGAAAAGTAAAAGCCATTATCACCAAGTCTGGCGAAAAAATTGAGTGCCAATTTGTAGGGCTAACAGTGGGTGTACATCCCAATATTGAATTTCTGAAAAACTCAGGGATTGAAACCGAAAAAGGTATTTTGGTCAATGAATACCTGGAAACCAATATCGAAGATGTCTATGCCATTGGTGACTGTGCACAGTTTAAGGAGTCGCCCGGATACAATCGCAGAAACATAGAGCAGGTGTGGTACACCGGTCGAATGCATGGGGAGGCTTTGGCGCAAACCCTCAGCCATAAAAGAACAGCCTATGCGCCCGGCAATTGGTTCAATTCAGCTAAATTTTTTGATATAGAATACCAAACCTACGGTTGGGTGATGCCGAAGCTCCAAGACAATGAGCAAGATTTTTATTGGGAAGACCTATCTGGCAAAAAAGCCCTGCATTTTGTTTTTGATAAAACCGACAAAGTTTTCAAGGGTATAAATGCTTTGGGCATACGTCTGCGGCATGAAATCATGGATCGCTGGCTTACTGAAAAAAGAACGGTGGAGTATGTTTTAGAACACCTGAAAGATGCCAATTTTGATCCTGAGTTTTATAAAAAACACGAAAAAGAAATTGTTGAAAAATACAATGCAGAAAACAATGCCTATGTGAAACTGAAAAAGAAAAGCCTGATGAATATTTTCAAATTGAATTAACATTAAACTCATGAACTATTATGAATGAAAGCATTTCCATAGCCAACCCCGATTCCGCAGGATTAAACCTTCAGCAAAAGCTTGCCCTGGCCACAGGCTCTATTGGCATATTAATTCTACTGGTGACCATTGCAGGAGTTCATCTTAATTCGAATATTTTTCTACCCCTGTCGATTGCTATGCTCTTTGCAGGAGCAGCATGGTATGCACATGCATCCTACGGCAAGCAGCCCGAAGGGATTAAAAACAATGGTGTTTATCATGCCGCACTCACCAACAAAGGGGCAATAGCCTGGGCCATCGGAATAGTCCTTACCGGGTTTTATGTCCTGCTCTACTGGTTTCCGGCATCACTCGGTCTTGCAAATGAAAGCAGTTCAAATACCGGTATCATTGCGCTTTTTGATCCATTGAGCCAATTTTTTACAGGCGAGCCTGCCGATCAGTGGTTTGTGTATGGTACGCTTTATACTGTAGCCATTCTGGCTATGGGTTATAAATTTTTATTGAAATACAGGCACAATCGCTATCAGACAATTCGCACCCTTTCGGTCATGTTTTTTCAACTGTTCACCGCCTACTTGATACCACAAATTTTAGAAGGCATGCACGATGACAAGGCTTATTTTGCCAAAGACATCAAAAATATATGGCCTTTGAACCACTATTTTTTTGAAAGCTGGCACCTGGACAATATGCTGAGTGGAGGCAGCCTGGGAATGTTTTATTTGGTATTCGGGATTTTTCTATTTGCAGTAGGCACTCCCATATTCAGTTATTTCTACGGCAAACGCTGGTATTGCTCCTGGGTATGTGGCTGCGGTGGACTGGCAGAAACTGCCGGAGATCCTTTTAGACACAATTCCACAAAAACACTACGCTCCTGGAAAATCGAACGATGGATGGTGCATGGTGTATTGCTGCTGATCACAATTGTCACCATAGTAGTTTTATACGGCTATTTCACCAATTCTGATAGATTTCTTGGACTTAGCATTTATGAATATTTCACCCGCCCCTATGGTTTTGTAATAGGTGCGGCTTTTTCAGGTGTTGCCGGAGTTGGCTTCTACCCTATTTTAGGAAATCGCGTGTGGTGTCGTTTCGGCTGCCCTCTGGCAGCATATATCGGATTGTTTCAGCGCTTTAAATCGCGCTTTAGGATTACCACAAACGGTGACCAGTGTATTTCCTGTGGCAATTGCTCTACCTACTGCGAAATGGGTATTGATGTGAAAGCCTATGCACAACGCGGGCAAAATATTGTTCGCTCCTCCTGTGTGGGCTGTGGAATTTGCTCGGCAGTTTGCCCAAGAGGTGTATTAAAGCTTGAAAATGGGCCGGAAGAAGGCCGGTTTAACCATAATCCTGAATTAGTTGGTAAATTACACGAGCCAAAGGCTTTTGGAATTTCAGATCAAAAATAAAGCAAGCTCAGCCGGCATCACCAATGGAAATAACAGCAGTAAAAATATTTGTTTCGGTCATTATTGCCATTTATACAATTGCGCTTTCGTTTATATTCTTTTATAGCTTAGCCCAACTGCACCTGGTTTACCAATACCTTTTCAAAAAGAAAAACCTTAAAGCTGCTCAGTTTGAAGACAATATTAAGCAGGAGCATTTCCCTTTTGTGAGTGTTCAACTCCCTATTTACAATGAAAAACTGGTCGCTTCAAGACTTATAGATGCCATTGCCAAATTGGATTATCCTACAAATAAATTGGAAATACAAGTATTGGATGATTCTACAGATGAAACTTTTGACATTATTGCCGAACGGGTCAGTTATTGGAAAAACAAAGGATTTGACATCCTGCACATCCATCGAACTGACAGAAGCGGTTTTAAAGCAGGCGCACTTGCACATAGCCTTCAAATAGCCAAAGGTGAATTTATAGCCATTTTCGATGCCGATTTTTTGCCCGAAAAGGATTTTTTATTGAAAACCATTCCCTGTTTTTTTAATCCTGAAATTGGGATGGTGCAAACACGCTGGGAGCACATCAATAAAAACTACTCTTTGCTGACTCAAATGCAGGCATTTGGCCTGGACGGACATTTTGTAGTGGAGCAAAGCGGAAGGAACATTTCCAATTCATTTATCAACTTTAATGGTACTGCCGGTGTGTGGCGCAAGAAATGTATTGAAGACAGCGGCAATTGGAATTTTGATACACTTACAGAAGATCTTGATCTCAGCTACCGGGCACAAATGAAAGGCTGGAAATTCAAATATTTAGAAGATGTGACAGCTCCGGCAGAACTGCCCCCTGTGATGAGTGCCCTTAAATCGCAGCAATACCGCTGGACCAAGGGCGGTGCCGAAACAGCCCGAAAGCATTTTTGGAATGTTATGAAATTGAAAATGCCCTTAAAAACCCGGTTTCACGCCATTTTTCACCTGCTCAACAACCTGGTGTTTATCGCTGTGATTTCAAGTGCCATAGTAAGCGTACCCCTGGTTTATTTCAAAAACCGGTTCAGCTATCTGGATGATATAGTCAATTATGCATCCATTTTTATCCTCAGCTTTTTGGCCATAGGTGCTTTGTATTTTGTGTCAAATTTGAAAAATGAAAAATCCATTTCAAAAGCATTAGGGAAGTTCATGATTAAATTCCCCTTATTCCTGGCCATATCCATGGGGCTTTCACTGCACAATGCAATTGCCGTAGCCCAAGGTTACATCGGTAAAAAAACACCTTTTATCCGAACACCCAAATTCAATATTACCCAAGAACACAAGCTGATTTCAAAAAGCAATTATGTGCTTTCTTCCATTAATTTGATTACAATACTCGAAGGCCTTTTGGTACTGTATTTCTCTTTTGGGCTGGCAATGGCTGCCTATTTTGGGGAATACAGCCTCATGCCATTTCTCTTTATGCTTTGCTTGGGGTTTGCGCTCGTATTTTACTATTCTCTTTTCAATGAAAAATTTAAATCTTAAGAAATGTCTGATCAGAGCATTGTCGTTATTATTCCAGCTTTCAATGAAGAGAATGCTGTTTCTAAAGTCATCGGGGATATTCCCAAAGATTGGGTATATGAAATTATAGTTGTCAATAACAATTCAAATGATGCTACTAAAATCAAGGCAGAAGATGCAGGAGCTACAGTATTGGAAGAGCTACGGCAAGGCTATGGTTTTGCCTGTTTGAAAGGGATAGCCTATTGTGCTAATTTGAGTGAAAAACCAGATATTATTGTTTTTCTGGATGCCGATTATTCAGATTATCCGGAAGAACTGCCAAAAATTGTACAACCCATTATTGAACGGGATTATGATCTCGTTATAGGTTCGCGTGCACTCGGAAGCAGGGAATTGGGAGCCATGATGCCACAGCAGATTTTCGGAAATTGGCTGGCTACTTTTTTAATCAAACAGTTTTACGGCATGAAATTCACCGACCTGGGGCCATTTCGCGCCATAAAATTCGAGAAGCTTATACAACTAAACATGCAAGATACCACCTATGGTTGGACTGTAGAAATGCAACTGAAAGCTGCCAAACAAAAGCTGAATTGCACCGAAGTGCCGGTGACTTACAGAAAACGCATTGGCCACTCAAAAGTCAGTGGAACGCTCAAAGGCTCCTTTATGGCCGGGTATAAAATACTCTATACCATTTTTAAGTATTTGTAAACCGGGATTATTATTTTTTAGCAGTCTGTAAAAGCATTTCTTCAAGATAATTCAGCCTGGTTTCAAGATCATCTGTTTTGGTTTCCTGCCCACAAAGTGCCTGGGCCATACTTTCCATTTCCTGCTTTTGATTTTCAATAAGCGCTTGTTGTTCTTTGATCGCTTCTATTAATACAGGCACCAAATGGCTGTACTGAACGGATTTATAGCCATGATCATCGATGCTCACCAATTCAGGGAAAATTTCTTCCACTTCCTGCGCTATTACACCGATTTCTTTCCCTTTAGAAAAACCTTTATCAGGAAACTCATCAACTTTCCAATAATAATTCACTCCGCGCAATTGCTTGACTTTGTCTAAGCTGTTTTCAAGCGCATTAATATTTTGTTTAAACCTTATATCAGAAGTTTCATTGATGCCATTGGACTTAAAACGACCTGCTAATTCGGCATTTCCACCTCGTTTTACAGTAAAGCGATTTTGGTAATCACCTACAACAAAAAGATTATTCACATCAAAAGTTCTAACGGTATAACCTGAAGGAATAGAACCTGCTGTCCAGTCAACCGGAATCCAACCGCTGCTTTGCAAATTATTTACAATAGAGTAATCTACACTTCCTGTACGGCTAATATAAACTTCTAAATACATGTTATCATATGTCCCGTTTCTCATTATTCTGACTTGAGAAAAAGTAGGAGTAGTACCGTACTTACTGTGAGACAATACCGTAAAACTCATATTGCCATCGTTTCCATAAGAGATTCCTGCTATGAATTTCAATGTGGAATGTCCGCCACCACTAATATAATCCCTCAAGGTAAATTCGGCATTGGCTCTGTTGCCGGGGTTGTAAGCTATACGATACCAGTTTCCGGCAGAAACTGAACCTTCATTATACTCTCCTCTACCCTCTTTTTCCCAGGTAGCCACACCTGTTCCGTCTATAGCTCTTAACACTTTTCCTTCTGCAGGACTTCCCCCGCGAATTCTAACTTGCCCGTTTACATCTAATTTTTGCGAAGGACCGGTTGTACCAATACCTACATTGCCTGAGGTGTTGATTATTCCTCCACCTCCAGAGGTCCAGGAAAATTGATTCCCTCTTAAATGTACATTGTCTCCGCTGGCATCTCCAAGATAAGTATTGTCTCCATACAGATAAGTATTGGAGTTATTGGTGTAAAAATCCTGATTAATTCTTACTCTTGAACCGGCATCATTGTAAAAATAACCTCCACCGGTTCCAACATAAAGCCTGTCTTGGGCATATGTATTGCCTGCAACTGTAAAATCACTTGCTACTCTTCCCTGTCCTGAAATTCTGAAGTCAGCATTCTGGTCGCTTGCAAATTGGTTTTTAATATAATTTTCGCCACCGGATGTACTTACTCCAAGTAATGCACTTATAGAAGGCTCTTTACCGTTGACCTCTTCAAAACGCGGATCCCAAAAATATTGCTCATGTCCTGCCGAGCTATTGTAATACAAATAGGAACGATGTCTTTGTTGAGTTGCTGAAGTGGCAAATTTAAAATCGGTAGTTGAGATTACTTTTTCACCCGTTTTACTGTCATAAATCCCTCCATAACTTGTAGTAGAAGGATCTCCACTACCGTGAATATACCCTACGATCAAATACCATTTGTCCAATTCCGGCAAGTCACCGCTCCAGAAATAAGGATTACTTTCTGAAGTTCCATTGAGATGGTTTAAGTCACTACCCAGACACCCCAGATAAGTATTTCCCCCAGTACCTCCTACTTTTTTAATCCATACAGAGACACGGTAGGTTTTAGTATGATCGATAGGAAAAGTCTGAGAGTTCCAACCTCCATCACCATTGTTATCGGTGCCTTTTCCAAGCCATGCAATTACTCTGTTGCCATGAGGGCCTTCATGCCAAACTCTTTCATTTTCACTTGTAGCACCATTCTGACTAAAAACACCTACACTGCCAGTTCCAATACTCCATGAGTGAGATGGCACATAATTGCCCTGGATAATGCCACTTACATCTTCAGCATAACCGTCTGTAACTATATTAGATCGCACATCACTACCTCCCGCTATCTGAAATTTATACAAGGGACTGGCAAGCCCAATTCCAACATTTCCATTGGAATTTAAAACAGAGATTCGGGTTGTGCCATTGGTCTGCAGACTTAAATCATCTCCGGAGTGGCTTCCAATAAGTCCGCCATCAACAGTAATGCCTTCATTGAAATAAAATCGTGTTCTGTCGGTTTCAAAATGCGACCAGGACCCATTCTTTGGACCTATGTCAACATAACCATTTCCGGTACTTATACGCACTGCACCGGATTGATTTCCACGTAAGGATCCGTCAATATGAAGTTTTTCCAAAGGGCTTGGCACACCAATACCTACATTTTGAGCAGATATCAATTGAGCAAGAAGCAAAAAAGAGAGAAGAAAGTAGATATTTTTCATAAAAGGAATTTTGTCCTTCTGTAAAATACGAATTCAAAACACTAAATTCAAGTTTTTGTAAAAATATCTTCTCAAAATTCAACTTAAAAAACACGCTTAATGACTCGTTATTTTTTGGTAGTTATTATCAAAGCATCGCCCATTTCAGGTATAAATTGTTCGATTTTCTCGGCATAGTCTTTCTTTTGGTTGATCCAAAGTGTAGTTCTCGAAGCATCACCTTCTACCCTTGACAGAATTTCTACTTTCCAGCATTTGTTGTTGTTTACATCTTCCCTGCCCAATACTTTCAATTTCATTTGTTTGGATTTCATTGTATTCATATCGGGCATTTCAAATACCAACTCAAAATCTTCTTTTAGATTAAAGCCTGCTATAAGTTGATCCAAACCGGGAGCATCAGCTATATAAGCAGCATCCATTTCAATTTCATTGTCCTTGCCCAATATATTTATAACAACCTTATCGGGAGCATAGCTAAATGATAGCTTTTGTCCTGATTGATCGAGTTTTCTTTCAACAGGTACAAAATTTTCAGTATAAAACATTTCATCCACTATTTCTCCCATCGGGCCGGTTGTCAGGTCTTTTACCAGCCAATTGTTCTCATCGTATTTTTCAATGCTGCGCGTCATTTTCATAGGAATTTCCTGTCCCCTGGATTTCAGCATAATATCGTATTCAAAACTTTGTTTTTTAAGAGAATTATTAATTTCCGGCAATTGACCCACAGATGCTTTCTTTTCAATAGGCTCATAAGTCACATCATCAATATTCACACGTATTTCTTCCAGTCTTTTAGCAACATCTTCAGACATTTCTTTCTGGTATCTGCCCCCTAATATTTCTGCTAAAAACTTTTCTGTTTCTGCAAACATGGCCATGCGATTGACTGCTTTGGCAAATCCATGCCCCTCATCGTCTGCAAGCAAATAGTCCACTTGTTTGTTTTTATCCCTTAATGCAATTACAATTTGATCGGCTTCTGCCTGTTTTACACGCGGGTCGTTTGCTCCCTGAATAATCAAGAGTGGTTTTTTGATCTTGTCTGCATGAAACAATGGACTGGCCTCTCTGATTCTTTTTTGACCTTCTTCTGTTTCCGGATCGCCTATCATGCCATAAAAATAAGCCCTGCCGGCTTCCCAATAGGCCGGAATAGATTCCAAAAGCGTGAAAAGATTACTTGGCCCCACTATATCGACCCCACAGGCATATAAATCCGGAGTAAAGACCAAGCCGGCCAAAGTAGCATAACCACCATAGCTACCACCCATAATACCTACCTTAGAAGGATTGGCTATACCTTCTGCGATTAAATGCTTTACGCCCCAGGTGATATCATCCTGCATGAGTTTTCCCCATTCTAAATCTCCTGCATTTAAAAAAGCTTTCCCATAGCCACCGCTAGCCCTGAAATTGGGCTGTAGTACTGCATATCCTCTATTGGCCAAAAATTGAACAATTGGATTGTAGCCCCAGTTGTCACGTGGGCCTTTTGGACCGCCATGCACCAGCACCACAACAGGCAGGTTTTTTGCTTCTTTTCCATTTGGGATAGTCAGGTATGCGGGAATTTCCAGGCCATCGCTGCTCTTGTAACGAATTGGCTGCATTTTGGCCAGGTGTTCTTCCTGCTCTTTCAGCTCAGGACGAGGGGTGTACTGAAAAATAAGTGAATCTGATGCCGTATTAAAGAAGTATGATTCAGAAGGGTATTTATCGCCCCAAACTGAAATCAGGAATTTAGAATAATCATTGGTATAACTTTGAAAACTGATCTCTCTTTCAGGGAATTTTTCTTTCAAAAAATTGTAATTCTTTTCCCATTCCTTGTTCTTCCAATAATAGCGTTTTTTATCGTCAGTATATGATGTATAAACAATTTCACGGGTATTGTCATCCAGCATCATCCCACCAAAATCAACTCTTTTTTTAGGATCTTCTTCAATTTTTTCCAGCTCCTTAGTTTCAGGATCCATTAAAAATAGCGTGGATAAATCCAGATCTCCTTTATTGCTAACCAGGTAAAATTTAGAATTGTCTTTGTTCCATCCTGCAACATAAGCCTGCTCGGTTACATCCGTTTCATAAATTGGTGTAGTATTGCCGTGCTTATCTAATCTCAAAATAGTTGTATTCCCTGCTTCGTCTGTTCTGCTCAACAGCCTTAAACTATCTTCCCAGTCGAATTCATAACTGGTCACCCGATCCCTGTTTTCATAGAGCTTTATCATTTCTCCTGAAGAAATTTCTAATGAATACAGGTCGTGCCAAGCCTTATCCCTGTCGTTTAAACCAATCATCATAAGGTCGGGGTCATTGTCACTTACTGCATAAATACGGGCAGTTACATCTTGGACCGGTGTAAGATTTCTGGAATTGGGCACACTTCCTGCTTGCGCTTCAGCCATAGGGTTCACTGCAAATACATTGATATTTTCATCGCCATCTTTGTCTTTGGCATAAAGGATGTATTTTCCGTCTTTTGTCCAGAAATAACCGTATAGCGGTCGCGGACTGTCCGTCAGTGGTCTTGCCGCTTCAAATGGGGCATCAAACTTTTTCACCCAAATATTCATAATCCCGTTGTATTCCTTCATAAAGGAAATCCACTTGCCATCAGGACTGAGCTGACCGCTCGAAATTTCAGGGTTTCCAAAAAATAAATCGCGATCCAGTAAAGGAGTTTCCTGGGCGTGTAATTGTATAGATAACAGAATTAAAACGAAAGAAAAGCTTCTAATTAAAAATTGCATACAAAGTATTTTTTAAAATCATTAGATATTGGCCAAAGATAAATGTATTAAACCAGTTGTTGAAATCGGAATTATTTTACTAAAGTTTCGGAGTTCTCTTTATTTTGAATAAGCATATGATAAAGCTGTATTGATTTGCCATAAATCACTGGTTTTAATATAATTACAAACAAATTCAATACTCCAAAAAGTAAGAAATCATTTTCAGGTATAGGGATGCCCTGAATTCACTATTCATGCCTGATTTAACCAATGCTTCTGACAAGTGCTGCCATTGACATTTTGTCCGTACTTTTTTCTTGAAAAAAAAGTACCCTGCCTTTGCCGGTCAGGCAGGCAAAAAATTCAAGGCTGCGACCAATTGAACTCATAAAAGCTACGCAACACTGCATTATTGCGACTAAACTCGCTACGCAATTAGCGGGAAATTTTTTCAAAATTTTCCGATTGCTGTGCTTCGGACAAAGTCGCAATGGCCACTCCGTTTATGCTTGTTTTATGGCTCAACTGCTCAATGCCATTCTCTCCCGGATTACAAATTATATTGAGTTAACTGATCCCTTGACTAATGTACCTCGTAGAAAAATACCTCAGGATAAACTCTGCTCAATTTTGCTTCGAAACTTTAGTTATTTTACTTTTCAGTTTTTTGTTTTTATTGATTTTTCGATTAATAATCAGTGCTTTGTACACCAGATTTTTTAAAACTTAAAATTCCAGGTCAGTGAGGGCAAAATCGGAAACAGGGAAACCTGCTTGGCTTGAATTTCGAGATTTTGATCTTCTATGCTGCCCTCTACATCATAATAGATAAAATAAGGATTTCTTCTGCTGTAAACATTGTAAATTGAAATCGTTAAATCAGAATAATATTTCTCGCGGGGAATAATATAAGTAGCGGAAATATCCGCCCGGTGATAGGCCGGCATCCTATATGCATTGCGATCACCGTATTCATTCACTACCTGTCCTTCTATAAAATAGCGCCCTACAGGAACGGTTGTGGCCTGCCCGGTTCCATAAACAAATGTAGCGCCCAAGGACCATTTCTCATTGATTTTATAGGAAGCCACAACAGAAAGGTCATGTCTTCTATCAAATGTAGCGGGAAAACGCTCCCCTTCATTGATGTCCGGAAATTCACGCCAGGTCCAGCTCAGCGTATAGCCCAGCCAACCATTAAAATCGCCTCGGGTCTTTTTCACAAAAAACTCCGCCCCTGTTGAATAACCGCGCCCAAAAACAAATGCATCCTCAATATCTGTATTCAAGGTAGGCACATAGCTTTCCCCATATTCTATTTGATTGCGCATATCCTTGTAATACAACTCTACTGAAGTTTCCAGCAGGTCATTCAGGAAATTGCGGAAATAGCCCAGCGAATACTGAAAGCCTATTTGCGGTTTTACTATATCCGTACTCGGCACCCAAAGGTCTGTGGGCAATGTGGAAGTAGCACTGGTGACAAGATGTATGTATTGATTGTTCATCGTAAAACCACCCTTGAGGGAAGAATGATCATCCACAGTAAAGCGGAAACTCATCCTCGGCTCCAGCCCCCAGTGTTGCGCAATATTTTCACCTTTGGTATAAAAGCGCTGATCAATAATTTCTCCTGTCTCATTATTGTAATAAGTACGGTTAAGCGGCCCTACCAAAGTAAACATAGAAGCGCGCAGGCCAATATTCACCTTAAACCTGCTGTGCAAACTGATGTCATCTTCCAGATAAGCAGCCACCTCATGGGCGTATTTCTGACTCAGGCTATCGGTTTGAAACTGCGCTTCACCTGCGAATCCTGTAGCGCTGTATGGTGTAAAAACATGATGGGTATAAAGTACACCAAACTTCACAGAATGATTGGGATTGGGGGAATAGTCAAAATCCATTTTGGCACTCAGGTCGCGAATTCCTGAAAAGAGGTCAAATCGCACATCCTTGAAACCGGAACTGACCTCAAAGCGATAGTCATTGTAAATGGCCGATAAATTCATGAAAAGCTTGGAATTGAACAGGTGATTCCAGCGAAATGTGGCCGTTCTGTTGCCCCAGGGAATATTGATGTCAAAAAACCCATCGCCCGAATCATAATTGAACACATCCTTTCCAAAATAGGCACTGAGGTAAAAGCGGTCTTTGTCCGATACTTTATAATTGACCTTGGCATTCAGGTCGTAAAAAAAATACTTGTTGCCTGAAAAATCCCCACCTTTAATTTTGTCTAAAATTGGGTAAAAAGCTTCCAGATAGGTCCTTCTGCCCGAAACAATAAATGACGCTTTGTCTTTTACAATCGGTCCTTGCACTGTAAGCCTTGACGCAATCACACCAATGCCCCCTTCCACCTGGTATTCTTTGGAGTTGCCATCTTTCATAGTAATGTCCACTACCGATGACAATCGCCCTCCATAGCGGGCCGGCATTCCACCTTTTATCAATTTCACATTCTTCAGCGCATCGGAATTGAAAACCGAGAAAAAGCCAAATAAATGTCCTGTATTATAGACCACCGCCTGATCCAGTAAAATCAAATTCTGATCGGGACCACCACCGCGCACATAAAATCCCGAGCTGCCCTCTCCTGCCGATTGCACACCCGGTAAAAACTGAATGGCCTTCAGTACATCCACCTCGCCAAACAAGGCAGGAATGGATTTCACGCTTTTCATAGACAATTCCACCGTACTTATCTCCGTACTTTCCACATTTTTATCCTGTCTTTCACCCGAAATCACCACTTCATCTTTCATTATGGCCGCATCATTCAGCTCCACATTCAGCCTGGTGTTTTCTTTCAGGGCCACCTGCTTTGTTGTGCGCTCAAATCCGAGAAATGAAAACTCAAGCGTATAATTGCCTTCCGGTAAATTCAGCGAATAAAAACCAAACTCATTGCTTGTGGTGCCCTGGTTCAATTCTTTAACCACTACATTCACAGCAAGCATACTCTCCCCCGTTGCCGCTTCTTTCACATATCCGCTGATGGTATATTTCTGCTGCGCGAAAAGCCATTCGGCAGAGCAAAGCACAAGCAAAATCGGGAGCACAGTGATAACAAGATTTTTGACATTCATGCCAATGGAAACTAAGTTTTAAACACTAATGGAAAGTTGCTATAAAGCAATGCAAAATTCGGAAAAAGCTGGCACAGATACTAAGATAAATAACAGTACCCCAATCTTTTTTTAAAGAAGCCATCTAAATTCATCAAGCCATCAGCAAATCAGCACATTAGCACATTAGCACATTAAAAAATCAGCAAATCAATTCATCAAAATGGCGTGCCTTTCAGGCCGGGCTAATCCGCTCTATCTTTTGGGGCGATGGTAAAGTGTTGCAAATGGGCTTTGGAAAGAGCTTCCGCTGGTCGCTTTCCCAACCCGAATTATGCATTGGGACTTTGTTATGAAGCTTGAAAGCACAATAAAATCAGGCTGTTTGGAAATTTTAGCATAGCATCGCTATGGTGAAATTGAAAACTGCAACGAAGTGTCTGATTTTGAAGTGATTTCATGCTACAATAGATTTCCTAATGCATATTTCGGGTTCAGAGCCCGCAACACTAATGCCCCGCCCCAAAAGGATGCCGCTTCTATCCCTCACGCGGGTTTGCGTTTTTGAATACGACAATATTTAGATGGTATTTTTCATATCTTTATTTATGACATCAACCCAGGAATGATGAAAAAGATAATTTTAAGCCCAGTGAAACACAGGGGAAAGGAAAGGGTAAAAATAGAGTTTGAAAAGGACGAAGAAATCTTAGGCAAACTCAGAAAATTGTTTAATGACCTGCGCTGGAGCAGGACACACAGAAGCTGGCATGTGCCCTATTCCAAAGATATAAGCTGGCAATTGCTAAGGGCATTCAAAAAGGAAGCATGGATAGATTATACGCAATTGTTAAAAGAAAGAAAAACAGAAAAAAGCCCTGATAAGCCTAAGGAATTACCATACCTGGATGCTGGTAGAATGGAAAAAATCAGTGCCTTCAAAGCTTATCTAAGATCAAAACGCTACAGCGAGAATACCGTTAAAACCTATACGGATGCTGTCAATACTTTTCTTCGCTTTCATATAAACAAGCCAGTAGAATACATAGACAATGCAGATTTTATCAAGTTCAACAATGAATATATCCTCAAAAACGGATACTCGGCTTCTTATCAAAACCAGGTGGTAAATGGCGTGAAGCTGTTCTTTAAAATAGTGGATAATAAACTGATGGATGCCGCATTGATCCACCGGCCAAGACGGGAAAAGAAGCTGCCCAATGTGCTGAGCAAAGAGGAAGTGAAGATTATATTGGAAGCTCAAGGCAACCTGAAGCACCGAGCCATGCTCAGCTTAATATATAGTTGCGGGCTAAGAAGAAGTGAGCTGCTGAATATGAAAATAAATGACATTGACAGTAAAAGAAACATAGTCCTTATAAGGCAAAGCAAAGGAAAAAAAGATCGCATTGTGCCTTTGTCGCTCAAGATACTACACATGCTCCGTGAATATTTTAAAGCATATAAGCCTGAAAAATGGCTTTTTGAGGGACAGTTCAAAGGGAACCGGTACAGTGAAAAAAGTTTGGAGAATGTACTTAAACAGGCAGTAAAAAAAGCAAAAATCACAAAACCTGTTACCTTACATTGGTTGAGGCATAGTTTTGCCACACATTTGTTGGAGAGCGGCACAGATTTACGCTACATACAGGAGCTATTGGGTCATAATAGCAGCCGTACAACAGAAATATATACCCATGTAAGTACCAAAAGCTTACAAAAAATAAAAAGTCCTTTTGATGATTTATAAAAAAATGTAAATTTACAGTAAATAAACCCTGACACCACTTGCGTTTATACAACAATCTTATGTGTAAGCTATAGGAAGTTTTGTGAGGGGTATAAACAAGTTGTGCCTCATGCAAAAACGACAGTAGAACATTAAAATGAGTGAACTTCAACCAATAATCGACATCATTCAAATCGTTCGTGAGAAAATTACGGACGAAACAGATGTTATTTGGGCAGGTTATGATAACCCAACCGAGTTACAAGACGAAATTGACAAAGAATTAAATGAACTAAAAAGTGGTAATTTAGAAATGCTTGACAAATTCAAAAATCGATTTTTACCGACCGCAACATTTCAAGAAATTTCTTTATCAAATGGTTGGGGAGACGAATTCATTAAACTGTCGGACAGATTTGACAAATTGTATAAAAGAGTAAGAAAATGAAATTGTTTGCAACACTCTTAATCGTTACGACTATGCTATCGTGTCAGACAAATAATCAGTCTGACAAAAATGACCTTGAGTTTAATAGTGAAAAATGGCAAACAGGAGACATGCGGACTAAAGGAAAAATGACGGCCAATCTTCTTAGCGACAGCTTACTGATTGGGAAAACCAAAAATGAAGTACTTGAAATGCTTGGCGAACCAGACCAAAAGACAGAGGTTATATTACATTACACGGTTGACCCAGGAATTGAATACATGAGTGGACCATGGACTTATTGGCTTTCAGTGAAAATTGACTCCACAAGTGGAAAAGTGAATGAAGTATGGATGGCAGACTGACGAAAAATAAAAAAGCACGAAGGCACAACAGCGTATATAACTAATGGCGGGGGAAGTGGTAAATTCAAGCTTTGTGCTTTTAAGTAAATTTGGTGCAAGCCGACAAGAAAGCGCTTCGAAAACCGCCACTAGTCATATACGCAAAACGTTGTAGCCAATGCTGAAAATAACCAATTACTAATAATGAATGACGAATTAGCTAATCACTTCCTTTCAAGTAAAAAAACTTGGAATACAAAAACCGAGACTGAGTATATCTGGTTTGACCAACCCTATCACTTATACTTAGAACATGAACAGGCTATGGCATACATAGAGATGATCGAAAAGGATAATTTTGCTCATTCTCTACATGATCCTATTGTAAATCTTATTAAAGAACAAGTTAATAACATTCTTCCTAACAGCTTAATAAAGCTGGAATTTTACGACTTGGGCCCGGGTTTACCTAAAAAGTCTATTCCGATAATAGAAGGAGCAAATAAGAGGAAAATACCTCTCAAATATATCCCTGTAGATATTTCCAAAAGTTTCTTAGAAATCACAGCGAATGAAATGAAAAAATATGGAATTGTCTCCAATAGTATTAACTGCTTGTTTGAAGAACTACCTGAACATATTTTACCAAAGAATGACTATGACATAACTAGGATTTTTCAAATTGGTTTGACATTTAATAACTACAGACCAAATTACATTTTGAGCCTACTAAATAAATTGATGCAAGTCAATGATTTCAGTATAATCATAACTGAGTTCTATAGCAAAGACAAATTAGAGAGCATCTTAACACCATATAAAGACACCTATGCTGAAAAATTTAATTGGCTAGCACTTAATCTTTTAGGTTTCAAAAAACAAGACTTTAAATATGAGACAAAATATAGGAATCAAAGAATTGAAATGGGTTTTCGTCCATGTAAAGTAATCAAATTCAAACATCTTGAATTAACTCCCAAGAACTTAATTGTAACAGCAATATCTTATAGATACACGGAATATGGATTAACAAGAAATATTCAAACACACTTTAAACATTTTGAGATGTTGCAAAAAGGAAATTTAGCCATATACATAATCAAAAACTGAATTCATGTCACAAATCGAAATAATCGGTACAGGCATTTCGATATTACTAGCTGTAATAGTTGCCTTGATATCAAAAGGGAAAAATAGGAAAGTTGATTGGGGAATAACCTCCGCTTGGCTTTTAATAGGTTTACTGGTTACTTCCCATCTAAATCAACGTGAGATTATTAATAAGAATGCAGAATTACTCAATCTGTATGGCGAATTTAAGAATAGTCCCAGTACAATCGAGTTAGCAAGAAATGAAATAGAAGCTAAGAAATCTTTATCAGATATGAATATCCAGTTTTTTCAAAGGATTCTTAATCAAAAGCACAATAGGTACCAAGATAATATGCAAACGTTAAGTTCTGGAGCCATTACATATAATACAGATAACCTAACAGAGTTGGGTGAAATGTACAATGATGTTATTGAAATATTTCAAGTTGCTAGTCCAAATTCAAAAATAAGGGCTACAAGCTATGTGAATGTAGAGCAATGGTGGACTAATGAATTTGGAGAAGACTATAAAAAAGCTAATAATGAAGCAATAGAAAGAGGTGTTGAGTTAACCAGAATATGGATATTTAAAACTGATGATGATTTTAAGAATAGCAAACCCGAAATGACATATCAAAAGGAAACGCTGGGTGTTAATACCTATTTTGTTTATGAAAGAGATATACAGGATTTGAATGAAAGTAAAATTGATGTACTCCTCGTAGACAATAACGATGAAAACAATTCCTTATATGGCGAATTAGAGTTGACTCCTTTGAGGAAAATGATATCTGTATCTTTTGGTTCTAATAAGGAACGAATGAATGAGTTGAACAATTATTGGGATAATTTAATCGAAGTTGCAAAAAAGTTCTAGCCATGACTTCAATTCTAGTTTTTTCAATTTTCTCGATTGTCTTAATAATTGTTGGTACTCTAGCTGCAAGATCAGTTGATGAAAATAATAATGAGTCTTATTTTGTAAATAATCGGCAATTTGGGAAATACCTTGTAGCTATTAGTGCTGCAATTACGGGAAATACTGGATTTATTATCACCGGTGCTGTAGCACTTGGCTATATGTTTGGGCTATCTGCATTGGTTCTTCCACTATCTTGGCTTTTAGGTGATATTTTATATTGGCAAGTTTTTCCTGATAAGTTAAATCTTATTTCAAGGAAAAACGGCGGGCATACTATTGCTTCTTATCTTTCAAATGACTTGATAAAGGCAAGGGTCCTGCGGATTTTTGTAATAATTATTGTTACCTCAGCGATTGCTTTTTATACTGCCATGCAATGGATTGCTGCGGGTATAACCTTCGCTACATTTTTTGATGTATCTAGTATAAAGTTCGGAATACTTATTTCGGGTTTTGTAGTCCTACTATATAGCTTTAAAGGTGGCCTAAAGGCTTCAGTTTATACTGATATATTTCAAGCAGTTTTTGTTACAGTATTAATTTTTGTAATCTTCATCAAGGCTTATACATTACACGGTTCATTTGCAAATTTTATCAATGAAAGTAACAAGGTTTCTGTTGGCTACATGCAAATTCGAACGAATTATACGACATTCAGTTTGATGGGCTTTGTCTTAGGTTGGGCGTTTGCTAGTATTGGATTTGGTTTATCACAACCACAAGTGATTATTAGGTATTTTGCAGGTAAAAGCCCTGCTATTGTTAAAAAAGGAATGTTTACCTATTTATTTTTTCTTCAATTTACTTGGTTAGGTCTTACATTTTTTGGGGTTTTTGTTAGAACGCTTTTGCCAGAACTTTCTGGTTCATACCTTGAAGCACAAACTGCTTTACCTGAGTTTGCCAGGCAGAATTTCTCTGAATTCACAGCCGCCATAATTATAACTGGTATGTTTGCCGTTATTTCATCTACCGCTGATTCTTTCTTGATTTCAACATCTAACTCTATAAAAGTAGATTTATTCCCGAAAAGCAAACTCTCAAATGCTTACATTACATTGATATTAGGTGTTTTAACAGTAGGTATTGCCCTTCTTATCCCAAACCCGTCTGTTGAAAAAATTGCTAGAAATATTGTTACACTCTTAGCGGGTATGATTGGACCTGCAATGCTTATAAAGACACTGAAATTCAAACACAATCAATCCTCATTGGTAATTTCAATAATTATTTCAACTGCATTTTCTTTTGTATGGTGGATAACAGTTGATAAACTTGGAGATAAGTATTTTGGAGATAGTTTCTGGACTAGCTTGACACCTACAGCCGGTGCATTTCTAATTGGAATAATAGTAAATTACCTAGTATATAAAGCACTGGCTACAACATTGTATAAGCGTAATGCGGGCTGAAGTGCTAAATTTGAGCATTATCGCTCCTATTAAACTTTATGTTGTGCGGACAGTGAATTGCTCCGAAATCCCGCACTACGCTTATACTTGGCCGTTGTGGCACATTTAAAAAAACAAAGAAATGAATAGAATAATTGACCAAATTCCAAAAGATTTAAATAAAAATAACATTGAAAGTGCTATATCTAACTATTATGGTTTGCTCAAAAATATACCTTTAAAAATAGAATCAAAAAATGTTTTGAAAATGCTAACTGATTTAAAACGAAAAAAAATTGAATATGGTCCTTACCCAAATGTTACACTTTTTGAATCTGCAAATAGAATCATGTCTGACTTGACAATATTACACGGGGTTAAAGATTTATTAAACGGCTGTATTAATGAAATTGATTTTGACCAATATACCGTTGAGTTTGGACATGACAACTATCACGAGAATGACATCACCGCAACAAATGGACAAATAAAACTAATTGGGGAAGGATTTAACGTAGCTAAATCATTTTTTCAATCGAAAAAAGCAAGTGCACTAAGGAAAATGCGAAGACAAAAAAAACAAAATGACAAATTATTGTTGATTTATAATTCAGATGCGGTATCGGATAGCTACAAGCCAGAACTTAAACAAAACGAATTTCACTTGAAAGTAAGCATAAATTTTAGTTTATGAAAAATTGTATAAATAAAGAAATTGCACAATATTTTATAACAGATTCGATCGACTTTTTAAATAGATTCAAAATTTTTGAAAAGCACTCAACGCATATTGGTTCAAGAAGTAAATTATTGACTGAGCTACTATTCTCTACCGAGTGCATTTTAAAGGCTTTAATTTTTATTGAAAGTGATTTGGACGAAAAACAGACTTACAGAAAAGCGAGAAAAGCAGGACACAATATCAACAAACTTATAAATAAACTAAAACCAGAGTCACAAAATAAATTTAAAACTCTAATTAAAACTGATTTAAGTAAATTTGCTGTTTATAATCGTTATCAACTCGAATCTGAAATTGACTTCCGAGAAGAAAGCGGAGTTTTAGGTAAAAAATATTATAATACAATAGCCAATTTTAATTGGTTGAATAGAGTTTATGAAGAAATAGAAAAATTTGTAAAGTATGTTCAAAATAAAATTCCAATAAACCTCGAGCCAATTAATTTTTCTGATATAAATATTGATTTAGAACAAGAAAAGCACTACCGAATCATAAACATAAGATAAAGAAAGTCGAGTAGGTAAGGGGGAATCTCACCCCCAAACCTCTCACAGAACCGTACGTGA
>JBBDNB010000055.1 GCA_040877935.1 Chitinophagales bacterium | reverse complement strand
CGAATCTCACTATTTTCTGGCATTCTGAGCAATAAATAATTTCCGAACTCAGGTTATTATTGAAATCAATAAGCTATAATCTCACCTTTTTTTCTTTTGCGGGTGTATTGCAAAATTATTTTTCTGGCTTCAGGACTTACCGGTCTGGGTTTAATGCTTTCTTTTAAAGACTCAATATCATTTTCGATGTATTCCGGTTCAAAAAAGCCAAATCCCATGTATTTCTGCTTATCGACCCAAACAATAGAGTGTTCATGGTGAGAACGTCCTTCGCCTATTAGGAAGAAATTATCGTTTTTAAACAAATAGCGCGAAAGTATTTTTTTAAGTTTAAAATTATATGCGTCCAAAGCTTTAGGTAATTTCCTGTCGGGGTATTCATTTTCATAACCACATAATAGAGGACACAACTGATGGGTTTCCATCAATTTTTTCAATGTATTGTTCGCACTTCTTTTTGAGGAAAATTCCAAATAAGGAACTCTATTATTTTCAGCCAGTGAATCAATTTTCAACCTAAGAAAACCCTGTTCATCAACACTTGAAAACAAGCCATATTTGTATTGTGTTTTGCGCACAGTGAAATTGTAAGGCGGTCTTTTAATGAGTAGCTCTTCCTGTGCCAGCAACATGGCAACCAATTCACTGCCGGTAACTTCATAGGAAATATCACAGATGTTTTCGATTAATGGATTGTAAGCATCTGAAGCGAAATCCTTACTCAACAATCGAATCAGGCTTTTGCGGATATTTTTACCTTTTCCAATGTACAGGGGGGTGTTTTCCTTATCCAGGAAATAAAAAACGCCTGCTTCTTCAGGCAAGTCTTCTAAAATTTCTTTTTTAATGAGAGGCGGAACAACACTGTCTTTTACATCATCTTCAGTAAATGCGCGGATTCGGTCTTTATCATTAACATACAACCTTCCAAAAAGCTCGGCAGTTGCCAAAGCATCACCATATGCCCGGTGTCTTCCTTCCAGGTTGATTTCCAGATCCTTGC
This sequence comes from Chitinophagales bacterium, assembly GCA_040877935.1. Classification (NCBI taxonomy): domain Bacteria; kingdom Pseudomonadati; phylum Bacteroidota; class Chitinophagia; order Chitinophagales; species Chitinophagales bacterium. The sequence goes on along the minus strand of JBBDNB010000055.1, from coordinate 49,882 downwards.
AAAGTCGGCCAAGCGAGTAGGAATTGTGTCCGGGGATCAATTCGCGGCTTAACTTAACTGTGCACAATTGTTTGCGCAAAAACTTAATGCCAAGTCGCTGAAATTCATTGCGCAAAATACCGTAGTCAAAGCGTACATTATGTGCAACAAAGATTTTTCCTTCAGTCATCTCCAATACTTTATCGGCAATTTCTTCAAAAGTAGGGGCATCTTTCACCATCGACTCATCAATTCCGGTAAGTGATCTTATAAATGGTGCTATGGGCTCCAGTGGATTGACAAGGGTAGAATATTCTTCTATCACTTTCTCGCCATCGTAGATGATGATAGCGATTTCCATTACTTTGTCTTTGGATGGGTTTCCCCCGGTAGTTTCCGTATCAATAATTGCAAACATAGATCAACGCGCAGTGTACTTATAATATCTCATAATCAATTCAATAGATTTTCAGACCAACTTGTAATAAGTTGAAAAAGTTTATCCCGATCATAATCATTGTGAATTTCGTGAAATGCCCCTTCAAAAAGCTCAAATTTAAGAGGTGCCTGAACTTTATCGGCAAATTCTTCCGAAGCTTTATACGATGTCAATTGATCAGAAGTTCCGTGAAAGAGCAATAAGGGATTTTTAATTTTGTCTGCATTTTCCAGTGCATATAAACCTGCCTCATGAGCTGAAATAAAAAACATAGTACTAATGCGGTCATGAACTAGAGGGTCGTTTTCATAAGCTTCCACTTCTTTAGGATCACGGGAAATAGCTGCGGCATCTAACTTTGTGGATTGAGTAAATGCCGGAAAAATATTATTGACCAAACGACCGAGTTTTACTTGAATGGCCGGGGGATCAAAGGCCAGTTTAAGCCAGGGACTGCTGCAAATTATCCCTTTAATTTTAGCATCGGGGTTTTTAATAGCATAATTCAATACCACATTGCCCCCCATGCTGTGTCCATATAAAAAAACCGGAAGCTCCGGGAAATATTCTCTGGCTTTATCAAGCAATTGATCTACACTTTCAAGCAAACGATCATAGGCATTGACATGCCCGCGCTTTCCCTCTGATTTTCCGTGGCCAATATGGTCAAAAGCAATAAAGGCATAACCTTTTTCTGTGAAGCGTTTTGCCCATGAATCATAGCGCTGACAATGTTCGCCCATGCCATGCACCATAGCAATCACAGCTTTTGCCCCGGATTCAGGAGCATGATATTTGCCAAATATTTTTAGGCCGTCTGCATTCTTCCAATTAAACTCCTGCGTTTTCATCTGTTTAAATTTATTTTTCAACGGTCAGATGCCTGCCTGCACGTGGCCGTTTCGGCAAATGCAGGGAACTCACAAAACAAAAAAATTTGATCATTCTCATGTGTGTCAAATTTTTTTGACATGTTCGTTTCATGCAATGAGAACTGTTTTATTTTCAAACAAAAATATTCGAATTGTTTTGGGTTGTTAAAATTGGTATTTTTAGGGCATTTACACCAAACAATGAGCAAGTTAGTAAAAAGATTATTTAAACTCCTTTTCACTTTAGCTTTCCTTTATGGATTGTATATTGGAGGAACCATAATATATGCTACAATCACTGATTACCGGCCAAAGGAGATCATTGAACTGCCTTTGCGTAATTCAAATTACCAAAACCCGCGCGACAGTATATTTACATTTCTAAGCTGGAATATAGGATATGCAGGGCTCGGTGCTGAGGAAGATTTCTTTTATGACGGAGGTAAATCGGTTCGCGCACCTGAAAACAGGACAAGGAGTTATTTCAGCGGCATTAAAAGATTTCTGATAGAACAGAATACAGATTTTATCCTTTTGCAGGAAGTGGATTCCAATGCAAGGCGTAGTTATTTAAAAAACCAATACAAAAGCCTTGCTGCAGAACTTAATAATTATGTTGGAGTATATGCCCCTAATTATAAAGTGCGACATGTTCCTGCTCCTTTTGAACGCCCTTGGGACCGCCTTGGGAGAATTCATTCCGGACTGGTTTCTTTTTCAAAATACCAGCCCACAGAAGCCGAACGCTATCAATTTCCCGGAAATTTTGATTGGCCAAAAAGGGTGTTTATGCTCGATCGTTGTTTTTTGCTCAAGCGATTTAAGCTCAGCAATGGAAAAGATCTTGTAGTGATCAATACCCACAATTCCGCATTTGACGATGGCAGCCTGCGCAGCAAGCAAATGGCTTATTTGCGCGATATTGTACTGGATGAATACGAATCGGGAAATTATGTAGTAGTTGGTGGCGATTGGAATCAAGTGCCCCCGGGTACTTCCCTCGATCTTTTTGTGAAAGATTCTGAACACACAGATATCAACAGGAAAGCTATGGAAACAGGGTTGTTTCCTGAAAACTGGAAATGGGCTTATGATGAAAGCAAATCGACCAACAGAGACTTAAAAGCTGCCTGGAATCCGAAAATCTGCAATACTTATATTGTAGATTTTTATTTGGTATCGCCCAATATTGAAACACAGGAAGTGAAAACTATAGACATGAATTACAAACATTCAGATCACCAACCTGTTTTACTTAAAATAAAATTAAAAGATTTCAATTAACAATTGAGCCATTTCATGTGTGTTGAATTTTTCTGCGCACAATTGAAATAGCGGATAAAAATATACTTATGAGCATACAAAGCAGTAATCAAATACTAATGGTAAGACCGGCAGCATTTCAATACAATGAACAAACAGCTGAAAGCAATGACTATCAGCATAAGCCGCCAAAAAAACAGAAAAAGGAAATTTTGCAAAAAGCCATTCGAGAGTTCGATACCATGGTTGATCTTTTGCAAAGCAATAATATTACTGTGCACGTGATAAATGACACTGCAAAACCCGAAAAACCAGATGCTATTTTTCCAAACAACTGGATTACTACGCATCCCGATGGGAAAGTTTTTCTTTTTCCCATGAAAAATGAAAATCGAAGAATAGAGCGCAGGTCGGAAATTGTAGATTATCTAAGAGGTAATTTCAATGTTGAAGTTGTGTTGGACTGGAGTTTTTACGAAAAAGATGATCGTGCTTTGGAAGGTACAGGCAGTATGGTTTTTGACCATCAGAGAAAAATCATCTATGCCTGTCACTCCTCCCGTACCGATGAGTTTTTAATTAAAAAATTCGGGAAAGTCATCGGCTACAAACCCATTCTTTTTCATGCCTATAAGAAAAATGGCGCGGAGCAATACCATACTAATGTTGTAATGTGTGTAGGCACGGCTTTTGCAGCAATTTGTCTGGACTGTATTCCCGATGAGCAAGAAAAAGAACTGATCGTAAAAAGCATAGCAAGGGGCGGAAAAGAACTGATAGAAATTAGCCGTGAACAACAGGAAGAAAACTTTGTGGGCAATATGCTGGAACTCCAAAATGAAGACGGGGCACTTTTTCTTATGATGAGTAAAAATGCTTTTGACAGCCTAAATGCCCAACAAAAAGAAAACCTTGGAAAACATGCGCAATTGCTGCATACAGATTTGGAAACCATTGAAATGATTGGTGGTGGAAGTGCAAGATGTATGATGGCAGAGCTTTTTTTAAGAGAGAAAGAAGAATAGCAATATACTTTTCAAATCATAGCCTACAAGTGAAATTTTGAACAATGTTAAAAACCAAAACTGTATATATCTGTCAACAATGTGGCTATCAAAGCCCTAAGTGGCAGGGCAAATGCACAAGCTGTAATTCATGGAACAGTTTTGTAGAAGAGGTAGTAGAAAAAAGCAGTAGTCCTGCTCGTGAAGCCGCAAGTACAGTTGAGTCAACAAATATTGAACCCACACCTATACACGATATTGAACTGCTGGAAACCTTCCGAATTCTCACCGATGATCTGGAGTTGAACAGAGTCTTGGGTGGTGGTATTGTTCCCGGTTCACTGGTATTGATCGGTGGTGAACCAGGCATAGGAAAATCTACCTTGCTGTTGCAACTGGCCCTGTCCTTAAAAAAAGTAAAAGTAGCTTACGTTTCCGGTGAGGAGAGTGCCCGTCAAATAGCATTGCGTGGCAGGCGGCTGGGGATGCAGGAGAATGATTGCTACATCATGACCGATACAATTGTTCAGCGCATTATTAAAAGCTCAAAAAAGCTCCAGCCAGGCTTATTGATCGTTGATTCCATTCAAACTATGCAATCACAAGCATTGGAATCTGCACCGGGAAGCGTGAGCCAAATTCGGGAATGCACAAACGAGCTTCAGCATTACGCCAAAAAGGAAGGTGTGCCAATTTTTTTGATAGGACACATCACCAAAGACGGGCAAATTGCAGGACCGAAAATATTGGAGCATATGGTAGATACGGTGTTGCAATTCGAAGGTGATGTAAATTACAATTATCGCATTTTGCGCACGTCTAAAAATCGCTTTGGTTCCACAGCAGAATTGGGAATTTATGAAATGCTTGGCAGCGGTTTGCGACAAGTGAGTAATCCATCTGAGCTTTTGATTACCCAGCGCGATGATCTTTTGAGCGGAATAGCCATTGCGGCTACTATTGAAGGACAAAGGCCTATGATGATAGAAGTTCAGGCACTGGTTTCACCTGCCGTTTACGGCAATCCACAGCGCTCATCTACCGGCTTTGACATGCGCAGATTGAATATGCTATTGGCTGTATTAGAAAAAAGGCTGGGCTTTAAGTTTGGTGATAAAGACGTTTTTTTAAATATTGCCGGAGGCATAAAAGTTGAAGACCCTGCAATTGACCTGGCAGTACTGGCGGCTTTATTGTCCTCTTTCGAGGATGAGCCAATACCATATAATTATTGCTTTGCAGGTGAAGTAGGTTTGTCAGGTGAAGTGCGTTCGGTTACGCGAATTGAGCAACGAATTGGTGAGGCAGAGAAATTGGGCTTTGAAAAAGTATTTGTGTCTAAATACAGCAGTAAAGCAAAAAACACTAAACTGAAAATAAGGGTTTATCAAATACAGAAGATTCATGATCTTTACCGCAGTCTTTTTAACAGCAAATAAATCAATCTTACTCTACCGTAACCGACTTAGCCAGATTTCTGGGCTGATCTACATTGCAACCTCTCATTAACGCAATATGATATGCGAGTAATTGCAGCGGGATACTTGAAAGCAATGGAGTAAGTGCTTCTTCCGTTCCCGGGATTTCAATCACAAAATCCGCCATTTCGCTAATAATACTGTCTTTTTCAGTGACAATGGCAATGATTTTTCCTTTGCGCGCCTTTACTTCCTGAATATTGCTAATGATTTTATCATAGGCACTTTGATTGGTTGCCAATACAACAACAGGCATCTCTTCATCAATCAGTGCAATGGGGCCGTGTTTCATTTCAGCGGCAGGGTAACCTTCGGCATGGATATAGGAAATTTCTTTCAATTTCAGCGCACCTTCTAAAGCTACAGGAAAATTATAACCTCTTCCCAAATAGAGAAAATTGCGCGAATCTTTATAAATAGAAGCTATATGCTCAATGGTTTTATTGCTGTTTTCCAGAACTCTGGCAATTTTATCAGGGATCATTTCCATTTCAGCAATCAATTGCTGAAACCTGGATTCTGCAATTGCACCTTTTTTATGCGCTACAGCAAGTGCCATTAATGTAAGCACCGTAACTTGTGCAGTAAAGGCCTTAGTCGAGGCCACGCCAATTTCAGGGCCTGCATGGGTATAAGATCCAGCATGAGTTGTACGGGGAATGGAAGAGCCCACTACATTGCAAATTCCGAGAATAGTTGCCCCTTTTCTTTTTGCCAGCTCTATTGCTGCAAGGGTATCGGCTGTTTCACCCGATTGGGAAATAGCAATCACAATATCATTCTCATTGATGATTGGATTGCGGTACCTGAATTCACTGGCGTACTCTACTTCAACTGGCAAACGTGCCAAATCTTCAAAAAGATATTCGCCTACCATAGCTGCATGCCATGAAGTTCCACAAGCAACAATTATTATACGATCGGCATTTACCATTTTTTGCAAATAGTCCTTAATTCCACCCAGCGAAACCCAGCCTTTTTCTGAGCTAAGCCGCCCGCGCATACTGTCTTTTACCGATCTTGGTTGCTCAAAAATTTCTTTGAGCATAAAATGATCATAGCCCCCTTTTTCAAGCATCTCAATTTTGAGTTCCAGCTCTTCTACATAGGGTGTTTTTTTCTTGTTTTGTATGGTTTTTATCAGCAATTCGCCATTGCGGTCCAATTTTGCTATTTCTTCATCATCTAAGTACACAACATTTTTTGTGTGCTCAACAATAGGTGTAGCATCTGATGCAATAAAATATTCCCCTTCACCAATTCCAATAACAAGCGGGCTGCCTTTTCTGGCAGCAATCAATTCATCGGGATTGTTTTTATCAAGTATCACTATTGCGTAAGCACCGATTACATGATTCAATGCAATACGAACAGTTTCAAAAAGATTGCAGTTTTCTTGTTTTCGGATATCATCGATCAGATTGATCAACACTTCTGTGTCGGTATCCGATTCAAAGGTATAGCCCCTTTTTATCAGTTCTTTTTTTAAAGAACCGTAGTTTTCTATAATTCCATTGTGGATAATAGCAAGATCACCTTTGTTGTTGAGGTGTGGATGTGCATTTGTATCATTGGGCTCACCATGGGTAGCCCAGCGGGTATGGCCAATTCCAATGTTTCCTTTACAATCCTGAGTGGCACTAAATTTTTCCAGTTCAGCTACTTTCCCAGCCTTTTTATAAGTGTTAAGTTTTGAGTTGTGGGACAATGCTACACCGGCACTGTCATATCCTCTGTACTCTAACCTTTTTAGCCCATTTATTAAAATAGGGTAAGCATCTTTAGAACCAATATATGCTACAATACCGCACATAATCAATCAATTTTTGTGTAGGTTAATCTCAATTTTGCAGGGGCACTACTGTGATTCCCTCCTCCAAAGACTACTCTATTTGCAATTCTGTTGCTTGGTAGCGGCAAAATAAAAATACCAAAATCCTGTTTTCTATCGTCAATTACAAATTGATAGTGTCTTGCCAGGTTTATTCTGTATTGTGACACTTCACTTCCATCGATAGTAATGGATTCACGCGCTCCACCAAAATAGGCAGAGCTTACAAATTGATCAGCAACCGTTTGTGTTCTCCCGAGTGAATCAGATCCAAAAGCAACAATGAGATTTGGTGCAGGGAAGTTTTCATCATAACCCAGAGAGAATGGGTCACGCACTTCAGTAAATACCAGTTCTGCTTTATTTATGATAATGTTTTCCAGATTGAGTAAATCCGGAATGCGCACAATTGCTTTAGTTGTAGCCATTGGCTGCACAAAGATCAGGCTGTCTTTCTTATTGTTGTTATTGATATAGTCATTTACTGGAGCCCCGGAGCGGTCAAAATCGAAATTTTCTACTGCCCTGGTTTGATTATTGATCAGAATATCCAAAGCAGAAGTGTCATTGTAATAAAGTACCAATTTGGAAAATGGGTCGCCTAAATCAACATAGTAAAGTGCCTCTCCAATATTGTTTTTATCAGGCGCAATATGCAATCCTTTCAAATAGCTTTGAAATGCTTCTGTACTGCTAAAGTTAATGCCGCCCGACTGATCGAGCAGTTCTTGGCCAAAGGCATCGTCCAGCTTAATTTTTATTATTGATGCCTGGTTTTCACCATTTACATTAACTGAGTCTTCAGCTCCTTTAAAATCATCAATTCTGCCCAGTTCAGTAGCTTCGGTTTGAAAAGTTTTATTGGTAAAATATTCAGTTTCACCATCAATTCCTTCGGTCATTCTTTTTACAACAAGACTTTGTCCGGCTTCAACATTTCCATAGGTTTCGGAAAATTTCAAATACAATACCAGCGAATCAAAATTCAGCACATTTCCCAGGTCAAGATTGTTGTTGGGTAATGCGAGTTGTGTGTAAAAAGAGGCATAGGATTTTCCGAAAATTGGATCATCCATTCCGCCCAACAAATTAATAGCAAGATCTGAAGCTACAAGGGAATCCTGTGTTCCGGTATAAGTTTCAAGCTCAAAAGTATCTGTAAAAACCAGTCCGAGTTGGTCAGGTGGGATCAGGTTATCTTCCTGAATCACCGGTTTTTTACAACTCATAAAAAATATACCGCACAAAAACGGCATTATCAACACAAGTCGATTCATATAAGCTACTTACTGTCTACTGCTGAAAGCAGATCATTATAAAAAGTGTGGTATGCTGCTAAGTAATCCTCTTCTCCCTGAAATTCCAAAATTGGTTTTCCGTTTTTTGCCAATAAATCAGTTGCATCAACTTTATCGCTACCAATAATCACACCATCAGCACATGAAGCTGCGGCTGCATTCAGACTATTGACATCCCCTTTGTTAAAAAATTCCAACTCAACCGGGTAATTTTCATCATCCAGTTCGGCAATATTTTGCAAGCTTTCAGGAGCAACTCCACCTTTCAAATCATTGTAAACGGAGAAAATAGCTTTGGAATTGTTAAAAACCGGGTCGTCTTTATAATTTGTTTTTAAATAGTAAGGGATAAGTCCGGTCATCCAGCCATGGCAGTGAATTATATTAGGTGGCCATCCAAACTTTTTCACTGTTTCCAACACGCCTTTACAGAAAAAGGTCATGCGCTCTGCATTATCCTCAAATGGTTCGCCTTTAGCATTGGCAAAAACACCTTTGCGCTTAAAAAGGTCTTCATTATCGAGGAAGTAAACCTGCATGCGCGCATTAGGCAAACTGGCTACTTTAATGATCAGTGGATAATCTTCATCCGCAACAGTAATATTTATTCCTGAGAGTCGAACTACCTCATGTAATCGGTGTCTGCGCTCATTAATATCGCCAAATCTTGGCATCAATATTCGAATTTCCATACCTTTTTCCTGGATGTGTTGCGGTAGGCTTCTGGCAATTTTAGAAATCTCACTCAGATTGAGATAAGGATTCATTTCCTGAGTAACAATTAGGACTCTGGCCTTTTCCATACTTAAAAAATTATTGGATTATTGATAAATCAAAAGAGATAAGAGTAATTTTGTGCAAAGATAGCAAAATTATTCATCAATCGTGCTCAAACTTCTATTTCCCAAGACTTTAAACAATGTCTAATGCTTATTTTTAAACATACCGCTGACTTGGTGAAATACCTTGACAAACAAAGAGAAAACTCCAGAGGTCTTGGATTCGTTCCAACAATGGGCGCCTTGCACAAAGGCCATTTGTCATTGTTAAAAGCCGCCAAAAAAGACAATGACCTGAGCATTTGCTCAATCTTTGTAAATCCGACACAGTTCAATAAACAAACAGACCTGAAAGCCTATCCGCGCACCATTGAAAACGACATATACCTACTGGAAAAGGAAGGCAATGACATCCTGTTTTTGCCCGATGAAAATGAAATTTACCCCGATGGAAAACTACCTGAAATAAATTTTGATTTTTCGGGCTTGGATCAGGATATGGAGGGCAGCTATCGGCCTGGCCATTTCAAGGGTGTAGTAATGGTGCTGCACCGCTTCCTTAGTATTATTAAACCCGATGCCATTTATATGGGGCAAAAAGATTATCAGCAATATTTAATCACACACAAATTAGCGAAAGACTTTCACCCAAACACAAAAGTTGTTATGGTAAATACTATCAGGGAAGAAGATGGCCTTGCAATGAGCTCAAGAAATATGCGCCTGAGTAAAAAAGGCAGATTGGCAGCTTCAAATTTATATGCAGCTCTGAAAAAATTTAAGTCTAAATACAAAGACCATAGTGTTGCGGAATTGCGCAAGGAAATCATTGAGGAACTCAATAGACATCCATTGATAGAGGTAGAATATCTCGATCTTGCCAGTGCAGGGGATTTAAAATTATTAGAGCAATGGAACGCAGAGGATTCTGCTGTGGTTTGCATTGCTGCTAATGTTGAAGAAATTCGGCTCATTGATAACTTGATAATTTCGTAAATTTGCCGCCCCATGCAAATAGAAGTCTTAAAATCTAAAATACATCGTGTAGCTGTTACGCAAGCCGACCTGAATTATATCGGAAGCATTACTATTGATGAAGATTTAATGGATGCTGCCAATATTCTTCCACATGAAAAGGTGCAGATCGTCAATGCCAATAATGGCGAACGTATTGAAACCTATGTGATCAAAGGAGAAAGAGGCAGTGGAGTGATTTGTCTGAATGGCCCTGCTGCCAGAAAAGCACAGGTTGGTGATATTGTAATCATTATATCCTATGCCACAATGCCTATTGAAGATGCAAAAAAACACAACCCTATTACAGTTTTCCCTAAAGACAATCGCCTTAGTTAATCCACTTTTATTTTGAGAGAAAAAATAATTTCAGCCTTAAAATCCCTTGTCTTTTTAGCTATTGGCCTCGGGCTGGTATGGTGGTTTGTGAAAGACCTTGAGGAAGAGGAAATAACGCAAATTAAAAACGCATTCAGCCAGGCAAACTATGCCTGGTTGTTTTTTGCTGGCCTTATAGGCATAATCAGCCATGTAAGCCGCTCTGCTCGCTGGCAAATATTGCTGGAGCCCCTTGGGCACAAACCTGGTTTTGCAAACACTTTCTACGCCCTGATGGTAGGATATCTTGCCAATATTGCATTTCCCAGGCTGGGGGAAATTTCAAGGTGTGCGCTGCTCAATAAATATGAAAAAATACCTGTGCACCAGTCTATAGGAACCGTATTTGTTGACCGCATCATGGATTTGATTACCCTTGCACTGCTACTGATCATTTTGGTTGTAACACAATTTGACCTCTTGTTCAAATTTACCAATGAAAGGCTTTTTAGGCCTATTTTGAAAAAATTAATAGCCGTGGTTCCCGAAGGTTATGGAATAGTGGTAAGTATACTTTCCGTTATCATCACCGTTATGATTTTTTTCTGGCTTACGCGTAGGTTTAGAAATTCAAGCCTGGTACAGAAAATCAAATTGCTTGTAAGGGAATTTGTAAAAGGTTTTTTGACCATAAAAGACCTTGACCGGCCCTATATGTTTGTTTTTCACTCCATTTCTATCTGGCTGATGTACTACCTTTCAATATATGTGGCGTTTCAGTGCATGGATGTGACCAGCAACCTGGGTCCCGGTGTAGCTTTGTCTATTTTGGTGTTTGGAACTTTTGCATTCATTCTGGTGCAGGGAGGTTTGGGGGCATATCCGATTGCAGTTATGGAAGTAATGCTATTATATGGCGTAACTGCTACACTTGGTTTTGCATTTGGATGGATCGTTTGGGTGGCGCAAACAGTTTTTGTTTTAATTTTAGGAGTTTCATCACTTGTTTTACTACCACTTAGCAATAAAAATAAAAACAATGCAAGCCTTTCAGCAACTCAAGTCTAAAATTTTTGATAAAGCCGCGCTTAAAAGGAAGATCAACTTATGGCGCTTTAGAGATGATAAAATTGTTTTTACCAATGGTTGTTTTGATCTTCTGCATGCCGGGCACATCAGCACCATAGCCCAGGCAGCCGACTTTGGCGACCGACTTGTTCTCGGCCTCAACAGCGACAGCTCGGTAAAAAGATTAAAAGGTGAAAGCCGTCCGCTTCAAAATGAACAGAACCGCGCTATTTTACTGGCAGCAATGCATTGTGTGGATGCAGTAGTTGTATTTGAAGAGGATACACCGGAGGATTTAATCAAGTTTATTTTACCTGATGTTTTGGTAAAAGGTGGAGATTATAAACCTGAAGAAGTTGTGGGCGCTGACATTGTGTTGAAAAATGGCGGAGAAATAAAACTGGCCGAGTTTTTACCCGGATTTTCCAGCTCAGGTCTTATTGAGCAAATCAACCGGAAATAGGGCTTTTATAATTGCTAAAAATACTAATTTTACAAATCAATTAAAAGCACAGAAATATGAAGTTTGAACTGAGCGAAGAGCATTTAATGATTCAAAAAGCCGCAAGGGATTTTGCTCAAAACGACCTGAAACCAGGGGCAATTGAGCGGGACGAAAAAATGATCTACCCCGAAGAGCATGTTAAGAAAATGGCGGAACTCGGATTCCTCGGAATGATGGTTGACCCTAAATACGGTGGTAGCGGTATGGATACGGTTTCGTATGTGCTTGCTATGGAAGAAATCTCTAAAATTGACAATTCAGTATCTGTAATTATGTCGGTCAACAATTCGCTGGTTTGCTGGGGACTGGAAGAATATGGAAACGAAGAACAAAAGCAAAAATACCTGGTGCCACTGGCCAAAGGCGAAAAAATTGGCGCTTTCTGCCTTTCAGAACCCGAAGCCGGATCAGATGCTACTTCTCAGCAAACTACTGCAATAGACCAGGGCGATCACTATTTGCTCAACGGTACCAAAAACTGGATAACCAATGGAAACACCGCATCTACATATTTGGTTATTGCCCAGTCTGACCGTGAAAAAGGACACCGCGGCATCAATGTTTTTATTGTTGACAGAAATGCTGAAGGTGTAAGCGTTGGAGCCAAGGAAAACAAGCTGGGTATCCGCGCTTCTGACACGCATTCTATTTCTTTTCAGGATGTAGTAGTACCAAAAGAAAACCGCATAGGTGAAGATGGCTTTGGATTTAAATTTGCCATGAAAACCCTGGCAGGAGGGAGAATCGGAATTGCCTCACAGGCTTTGGGCATTGCATCGGGTTCCTATGAGTTGGCGCTGGCCTATTCTAAAGAAAGAAAGGCATTTGGCACAGAGATCAGCAATCACCAGGCCATACAGTTCAAATTGGCAGATATGGCCACCGAAATTGAAGCAGCACGTTTACTTTGCATTAAAGCTGCCTGGCTAAAAGACCAAAATAAAGATTACAACACCGCAAGTGCTATGGCTAAGGTATATGCCTCCGAAACAGCTATGAAAACAAGCGTGGAAGCGGTGCAGATACATGGGGGCTATGGTTTTGTAAAAGAATATCACGTTGAGCGATTGATGCGCGATGCAAAAATCACTCAGATTTACGAAGGGACTTCTGAAGTACAAAGAATTGTAATTTCACGTAATGTTTTAAAATAAAAGCAAACAAAATGAGGTCCTTTTTCAGCTTACTGCTACTTGCATTTTCATCTATGATGGTCCATGCACAATCTAACCTCACTATTTTTTCCCAGGAAGGAGAAAAATTCTGGGTGGTTTTAAATGGCATTCGTCAAAATGATGAAGCAGAAACCAATGTGAAAATCACAGAGTTGATTCAACCCAATTATAAGCTGAAAGTGATTTTTGAAAATAAGGCACTTCCGGAAATTGACAAAAATCTTTTCCTCCCTGAGCAAGCCGCTGATGTTACATACAATATTACCAAAAACAGGAAAGGAGAATATGTTGTGCGCTATGTTTCAGATGTGCCTATTGCACAAGCACCGCCTCCTGCTCCTGAACAAGCGGTAATGAGCTATTCTACTGCTCCAAGACCTGTTGTCAGAAAATCAGTAACGGTAACCGAGCACCGTAGCGGGAATCCTACAAGAGAAAATGTAAGCGTTACAGTAAACACTCCCGTAGGCGGCATGGATATTCATGTAAACGATGGATGGAACAGCAGCTCAACAACTACCACAACAACCTATGTAGAAGAACCTGCTTATGTATTGCCCGGCTATAATGGCCCTATTGGATGTCCCATTCCAATGAGCCAGCAAGATTTTGATGCTGCCCGAAACAGCATAGCAAGTAAAGACTGGGATGAAACCAGGCTTTCCATTGCCAAACAGATTTTAGGCTCGAATTGCCTTTTGTCGAGCCATGTCAGTCAAATTATGCAAGTATTTGGCTGGGAAGAAACCAAACTCGATTTTGCCAAATTCGCCTATGGCCGAACCTATGATATTGGCAACTATTTTAAACCCGCATTATACAATTGCTTTTCAATTACATAATTTGACGAATGAAAATCAATAACTTATCATGAAATGGAGAAAACCAAAATGGTGATTTTCATTGTCAGGGTTTCCCAAATTTAAATTTCAGTCTGTTGAGGTAGCCAAAGCCACCACAAGGCAATCTCGCAGTAGCCACAAGGCATGCCTTGTGGCTACTGCGGGATTGTGCTACTGCGGGGTTATGGTTGACAATTCTTTTGATTTTACCTCTTTGGTTCTGGCTTGTCCAGGGTAGGATTTATTTTCTATCAATTAGGATTTCCGGTTTATCCGGCATAGGCTATAGGGCGGTATCCGAAAGTGGAATTATATAATTAAAACCTTAAAATCACCCAAAAGAACTGCCGCAGCCACAAGTAGTATCTGCATTGGGATTATTGAAGATAAAGCCCCTGGCATCCAGCCCGTCTTTGTAATCTATTTCCATACCGGCAAGATAAATGCCATGCGCATCTTCCATAATCACCTTCATATCTTTAAAAGTATAGACACTGTCTTTTTCTTTGGGGCTATCAAAACCCAAGATATAGGAAAATCCGGCACAGCCACCACCTTTTACTCCTATTCTGATTCCGTGATCAGCAGGAAGTGACTTTTGCTCAAAAATATGTTTCATTTTCTCGTAAGCACCTTCTGTTAATTTAACCGGTGATGTTTTCAGTACTTCTTCCATGATTTTTGCAATTTAATTTCTGATAACAAAGTTAATTTAAAATCCGTTTCAATTGAATTTGCAGTGCTAAAGGCTATATTTACGACCCCAAAAACGAATAAAATGGAAGTCCAGATTATTTTAGAGATACTTAAATACATTCTGCCGGCACTAATTGTTTTATTGGCAAGCTACTATACTTTAAAGTCGGTTTTTGAAAATGATTCTAAAAAACAAGAGCTGAAACTCCGCTACGAAAGCAGAAATGAAGCATTGCCCATTCGCCTGAATGCCTATGAAAGGCTGGCTGTTTTGATGGAGCGCCTGATGCCCTATAATTTAATTCCCAGATTTTCAGACCCAAAGATCAGTTCAAAGGAAATGAAGTTATTGCTTATTAAAGCAGTAAAAGAAGAATTTGAACACAATCTATCTCAGCAAATCTATGTGAGCCGTGATGTTTGGAATGCAATACAATTCACTAAAGACGATTTACTGAAGCATATTAATATTATTCACGCCTCGATTCCGGAAGATAGCAGCAGTGTCGATTACGGACGCGAACTTTTGAATTTTTATATGAAAAATGAAAGAGGAATTCCAAATCAGCGCGCGCTTACAATGATCAACACAGAAGTAAAACAACTGCTGTAATGCATTATTTATATTGCATAGCAATTAGCTTTATTTGCCTGCTTTTTTACCAGTGCAGCACTTATAAGATAAGCGATATGCAATACGAATCTTACCGCATAGTAGATTCACTCGACCGCGATTCTACTGCATTATTGCTGATCAATAACTACAAATCTGAACTTGATTCGGAAATGGAGGAAAAACTGGTCTACAATAAGACCGATATGTACAAAAGACTTCCCGAATCTGAATTGGGAAATTTTATGGCAGATGTTTGCCTGGAACGGACTAAAAAGGAACTGGGCATAAACATTGATCTTGCCATTTTAAATTATGGAGGCATTCGCCTTCGCTCAATCAGTAAAGGATGGATTAAGAAAGCTCAAATTTTCGAGCTCATGCCCTTTGATAATTTTATAGTAGCACAAAATATCAGGGGAGATACCTTAAAAATGCTGCTTGATCAAATAGCTGCTTATGGTGGCTGGCCAATTAGCGGTGCCGCTTTTCAAATTAAGAATGCTCAAGCCGACAGTATTTTCATCAATGGATTGCCTATTGATGCAGAACATCATTATACCATAAGTACTTCAGATTATTTGGCCAATGGTGGAGATAAAATGCATTTACTTGCGGAGATAAAACAAATACAAACGGGAATATTGCTGAGAGATGCCCTTATAGATTATTGTGAAAATGTAAATGCCAGCGGAGATTCCCTGTATTTTGAAACAAAAGGAAGAATCACAAAAAGATGAGGCGCAGGGATTTCATATACCACAGTGCTTTTTTAGGGGCAGGATTATCACTTGTTCCCTCAGAATTATTCGCTGCTGATTACAAAAAGATCACTGTGCTGCATACCAATGATGTACACAGCAGAATAGAACCTTTTCCATTGGACGACAAATATTATCCCGGACAAGGGGGCTTTGCAAGGCGAGCTGCCCTGGTAAATAAAATCAGGCAGCAGGAAAAAAATGTTGTACTACTCGATTCCGGGGATATTTTTCAGGGCACACCTTACTTTAATTATTTCGGTGGAGAACTGGAGTTTAAGCTGATGAGCGAGATGGGATATGACGCTGCAACTCTTGGTAATCACGACTTTGACGCAGGTCTTGAAGGGCTAAACAAACAATTGCCCCATGCAACATTTCCATTTGTTTCTGCCAATTATGATTTTTCCGACACGATTATGGCTGAAAAGATTGAAAAATTCACTATTATAGAGCGAGAAGGAATTAAGATTGGTATTTTTGGATTAGGCATTGAACTCGAAGGACTGGTTCCCAAAAAACTATATGGTCAAACCCGCTATTCCGATCCCGTAAAAGAAGCCAATAAACTTGCGCTTTTTTTAAAAAGTAAGGAAGAATGCCATGTAATTATTTGTCTTTCTCATTTGGGATATTATTATAACTCAAATAAAATTTCTGATATGGAATTGGCCGTTCAAACAAAAAATATTGATTTAATTCTGGGCGGACACACACATACGTTTATGGAAGCACCCATGATTATAGAAAATATTGATAATGAACAAGTTGTAATAAACCAAGTTGGCTGGGCAGGCGTTTTACTGGGAAAAATCGACATTTTTGTAAGTAAAAAATCAGAGAAAAAAGAATTTTTTTCGCAGACTGTAAAAGTCCGCTAAAAATCAATAGATATTTAGTTTTTTTTTCTGTTTTTTTTTCACATTTTCGTTTTCCTTTCACGCTTGAATAGTCATTATTTATAAATCGTTTAAATCGTCTTTTTTCGATGACAGATTCGTATGAAGATGTATGGGACAATTGTCTGAAAATTATTAAGGACAATGTCAATCATCAAAGCTTTAAAACATGGTTCGAACCAATAAAACCCGTTAAGTTAAATAACAGTGTACTTACTATACAGGTACCCAGTCAATTTTTCTATGAATGGTTGGAAGAACACTATATTTCACTGCTGAAGAAAATTATTAAAAGAGAATTGGGCGATGAGGCTAAACTGGAATACAGAATCGTTGTAGAAAACAGCAATGGTACTTCAGGGCCTTCTATGGTAAATTACCCGAGCTATAATACCGGGAACAACAAAAATCCAGACATAAATGCACCTTTAATCGTGAGTAATCCAAGTATTAAAAACCCCTTTATTATTCCCGGGCTCAAAAAAGTGAGCATCGAATCTCAACTTTGCCCGGCCTACAATTTCGATTCCTTTATAGAAGGAGATTGTAATCGTTTGGCACGTTCTGCCGGCTATGCTGTTGCTACTAAGCCAGCCGGAACTACAGCTTTCAACCCCTTAGTAATCTACGGGGGAGTTGGGCTAGGCAAAACACATCTGGCGCACGCTATTGGCAATGAATTCAAACAGAATTATTCTAATAAAACGGTACTTTACGTTTCTTCCGAAAAATTTACCAATCAATTCATCGATTCGCTGAAAAATAATGCAGTAAATGATTTTATCCACTTCTATCAATTGATAGATGTGCTGATCATGGATGATATTGAGTTTTTTGCCAACAAAGACAAAACACAAGACATATTCTTCCACATATTCAATCACCTGCACCAGTCGGGCAAGCAAATGGTTTTTACCTCCGATCGCTCTCCGCGCGACTTGGAAGGCATGCAGGAAAGATTGACTTCCCGTTTTAAATGGGGTTTATCTGCTGATCTGCAATTGCCCGATTTTGAGACACGCATCGCTATTCTCGAAAAGCGCATGTATTCAGATGGCATAGAACTGCCCAAAGATGTAGTAGAGTTTGTAGCCTATAATATAAGTACGAATGTGCGCGAATTGGAAGGGGCTTTGATCTCACTCCTGGCACAGTCCTCTTTAAATAAAAAAGATATAGACCTTGATCTCGCTAAAAAGATCATAAAGAATTTTGTAAAAAGTATTTCCAGGGAAGTATCCATTGAATACATTCAAAAAACCGTTTGCGAACATTTTAGTGTTCCTGTAGAAAAGCTTAAAGAAAAAACAAGAAAACGCGCTATTGTACAGGCAAGGCAATTGTCTATGTTTTTGGCAAAAAATTACACCAAAAATTCCCTGAAAATTATCGGCAAACATTTTGGTGGGCGTGATCATAGTACTGTAATCCATTCCTGTCAGGCAATTCAGAATCTAATCGACACAGATGATGGTTTTAATGATCAGGTCAGGGATATTGAAAAGCGCATACAAATGAGTATGACATAAAAAAGCGCAGCAAATTGGTTTTTTTGAACGCTTATTTTCTTACATTTGCATTTCCTTTTGAAAAATGAAAATCACGGAGACGTGGCTGAGTGGTCGAAAGCGGCTCCCTGCTAAGGAGTTATACCCGCAAGGGTATCGGAGGTTCGAATCCTCTCGTCTCCGCTTATAGTTTATATTTTTTACGGGGTGTGGCGCAGTCCGGTTAGCGCACCTGGTTTGGGACCAGGGGGCCGCAGGTTCGAATCCTGCCACCCCGACAAGACGAAAGCCGTCCGCATAGCGGATGGCTTTTTGTTTTTTATGTGAATCAAGCTTGCTTGTATGAGTATAAAAATAAAAAGCCAGAGCGAGGAATCGAGTAAAAGGCTTTCGTCTTGTACCTACCTCAAATCAGGATCAACACTGTTAATCCTGCCACCCCGACACAAGTAAAAGCCTTGCAGCAATGCAGGGCTTTTTTAATGAGGTATTGCAATGGGTCATGACCCATTGGAGTAGGAAATCCAGCAGTGCCACATAGAATGGAAAAGTTTCCAGATTTTGGAAGTTTTTTTTCAATTGTATTCCAAGGGGTCATGACCCCTTGGGTTGTTAGGAATTGGATTCCACAACCTCAATCCCCTCTTCTGTTAAACCATACAGCTCATACACCATTTGGTCTATTTCTTTATCGGTCTTGTCGATTTGTGATTTTAATTCTTGTGCTTTATGACCCATTGGAGCAGATGAAGTTAGAGCTTTTGTATTCCAAGGGGTCATGACCCCTTGGGTTGTTAGGAGTTGGATTCCACAACCTCAATCCCCTCTTCTGTTAAACCATATAGCTCATACACCATTTGGTCTATTTCTTTATCGGTCTTGTTGATTTGTGATTTTAATTCTTGTGCTTTATGACCCATCGGAGCAGATGAAGTTAGAGCTTTTGTATTCCAAGGGGTCATGACCCCTTGGGTTGTTAGGGGTTGGATTCCACAACCTCAATTTCCTCCTCTGTTAAACCATACAGCTCATACACCATTTGGTCTATTTCCTTATCAGTTTGATTGATTTGGGATTGTAGTTCCTGGGCTTTGGCTTTTTGCTCATTGAAATACTTCATCCATTCAGCTTCTTCTGATAGGGAGAGTTTTTTGTATTCCTGCCCTTGTTCTTTGGCTGCATTTTTTCGGGCTTTTTCCAGTTCTTTTAGGAATTCTGAAAATTCCAGCTCATACCAGTTTTCTAATTTTTTACTTAGTTTCTCTATAGTAAATTTTGATTGTAATAATGTGGTGAATGAGATTTCCAGTTTGTTGAATTGCGCTTTCAGACTCATTATCTCATTTACAAAGGGCTCTAATCTGGAGGCTGAAACATCAGGAATTGGGATTTGACCAAAATATTTCCAGATCAACTGATAACCATTTTGAATTTGGGTGCAATATTTTGTGATCAACCACCAGCCCATTTTTGAATTTAAGATTCCGAGTAGTGCTTTGTTGTCTGTGGGAAGTATCCACATGGAGTTATTACAATATAAGCCTTGTTCATCATAGATAAAACAGGGTTTCACCTGAAAAACCTGATACATGATTTTGGGTTTTGCAAAATCGTTGTAGTAATCACAGGTTCTCAGCTCCCACCAAAAATCACCCTTATCCGTTCTTTTTCTGGCTTTTTCTGAAAAAGGAAACAGCCAATCAGCCATACCAGGATATTTATTTTTAAACCATTCCCAGGCTTCTTGCTCAGAAGCATTTGTGTTGTTCATTGCTGATTTTGTAAAACCTTTCTCAATAATTATCATATAATTTAAGGAAGAAGCGGGTATATATCGTTTGATGTCCCTTCCTTGCAAAAATGGTTTAATAAAAATAGTAGCATTAGGGTCTGCTGAAACAATTGATTGTTTTATATTTTCATCTATTGTAAATGCATTTGATAAGCCAGTTTTAATACCATAATTAGCCTCACCTTTCACAAATTTTTTAAGGGGAGGAAATTTATTGCCAATTCTATTCAGTAGCTTGTTATCGTCTCCTGAAGAAATAACCCAGGTATCTCCACTGAATTCACTTGTTGTAAATTCATGGGAATTGATGTTAACATTGGATTCAAAATCTTGGCTGACTGTTTCTTTCAGCAGTGCTGCTAAAAATGTTTTTTGTGGTGCATTATCTCTTGCAATAAAGACAACCGGATAAGTTGTGGCTCCTTCAAAAATCTGAATATCACCAAAGTCAATTAACCGATCTATTTGTTTTGTAAGCAAAAATTCCCTGAGCTTTTTTCCATATCCGGCCTGCAACCACTTATTGGGCATAATGTATGAAATCAGGCCATTTTGCTTTAAGAGCTGGAATCCTTTTTCTACAAAGAGCACATATAGGTCACCTCTTTTATCAAAGGTTTGGTAGTTGATTTTTTCAAGTGCTTCTGATACAGGTTTTATTTTTTCCAGTTTTACATAAGGCGGATTCCCAATCACCACATCAAATCCCCCGGTAAATTGAGGTTTAAATGCTTCGTCCTGATCTATGGTAAATGTGTCAATAATGCTTTCAAGCTTTTTACTTTCTGGCAATTCGTGTTTTAATCGATTGTTTTTAATGTATTCACGCGCCCGATCGATATATTCATCCCTATAGCCATAGCCTTTGTGCTCAAATGACCAGGCATCCAGGTTGGCATAGAAAAACTTTTGTGACCATAAATGATTGTTGTGCTCTGATGGGTTGTACCCTGATTGGGTTTTCAATGGGTCGTGACCCATTGGAGGATGACCCATTGGAGGAATTGGATGATCTAGTCGATTAAACTCTTTACTGCTCAACGATTTGAGCTGTTGTACCATTCCGATAAGTGCTTCTTCTTCACAGACCAAAATCATGTGTACATGGTCTTTGCAAATATTGTAGGCAATGCAGCGGTAATTGTTTTCAGTAATTATTTTCCTGAAAATTTCAGTAAGCGCAATTTCCTCTCCTAAACTAAGATTGACAGGCGGACCAGCCTTAATATTATTCTGGCGCATACGCTCAGAAACACGACTGTTGTGTGTAGTCAATACTATATGAAAAGCTTCCAGCTCCTTTTGCTTAAAAATATTTGGAAATTCCTTTTGCCAGTTGAATGCTTTTTCTCCTGCTACTTCAGGATCATCTATCAATGAGTTGCCACATTTAATATTATTGCTCAAAGAAGTGAGCTTTCTTCCCCTTTGTGCAGTTCTCAACCAAAGTGAAAGCTTGGCTATTTCAATACTTTCATCATTTATATCTACCCCAAAAATATTGTGTTCCAATATCTTTGCCTCTACGCCTGGAAACTCAAAATCATAACCTAATAGCTGTGTCTCAAGAGTATCAATAAATTGGTGTTCCGCTATCAAGAATTCCAATGCCTGGTTTAAAAATGCACCGGAACCACAAGCAGGGTCACAAATGGTAATTCCCAATAGCCACTTTCTGTATTGTTGAAGCTTAGCGTCTAATTTTTTTACAACTTTCTTATCTCTGTTTCTCCTTCCTTTAGCATACTGTTCATCTTCAATTTCAAGTTCAGCTTTTTTCTCTTCACAGAGTCTGCCAACAGTGTTTTTCACTATGTATTTGGTAATGTATTTGGGGGTGTAAAAAACACCGTCTTTCTTTCTCTTGGTCTTGCTCTTATCTATTTCCTGCCCTTCCAGTTCAGCAGTTACGTTTTCTATTTCATTCAGTGAGTTTTCAAAAATATGTCCAAGAATATTGACGTCCACTTCACTTTGAAAATCGTATTCAGTAAGCCTTAGTACATGGGGTTTCAATACTTCATCATCTATCTGAATATTGTCCAGTATTTCATCTTTTCGAAACAGGCCTCCATTGTATTCAAAAATATCATCCTGTCTTGCTTTCCCCTTTCTACCGGTATTGATATAGCCAAAATATTGTTTGAATATTTCATACAGTGGTTTGTACGCATCCAGTTCTATAAGCTTATCATATCTCTCAACCATTCTGAAAATAGAATTGGGAGGCAAGAGCCCGCTATCTTCAGCAAAAAAGATAAACAGAAAACGGTCTAAAAGCTTCTGTGATTTTTTGAATAATAATAGTTGATCGAGTTCAGGGCTATTTTTACAGATGTTTTGCCATATCTGGTGCTTAAAACTGGAATAGTCCTTATAGAGCTGTTTGGTAATTTGCTCTTCTTTGAGAATACTTTCCTTATTGGCTTTCAGTGGTATTCCCTCTAAAATATTGTCAACCTGAAGGCAAAGCCAAAGTACTTTAAACTGGTCTTGAGTAAGATGAAATAAATCAAACTCAATATGCTCTACGGCATTGTGGATGAAAAACCGCAGCTTTTCAAAATTGGAAGTAATCACATACACACATTCGCTGTGGTGGTTTTTGTAACTGAAAGCCTGGTCATTTACCTTGTCCAGGTCTTTGGTATCTGTTCCCTTTAATTCTATTACTGCCAATGCTTTACCATCTTTCAGTATTGCGCCATCAGTCTTTTTGGCTCCTTTTTCATTTTTGAGTTCTGTGGTAAGGTTATAGTCTTTATGTGGGTTAAGCGTGTACCCAAGTATTTTGACAAACAGTTCTCTTAAAAAACCTTCCTGAAATTGTTCTTCTTTGCTTTGCCTAATATTTTCCTGAATATCAGCATCATGGAAATAACTGCGAAAAGCTTCATAAGCCTTTTCTATCTCTTTATCATCAAGGTTGTTGAGGTGTTTATTGAGGACTGAGTTTTGGAATAGAGCCATTTAGTAAATAATGTTTTTTCCTGAATATCTGATGTGGTAAAATTATACATTTATTACAAAGGTCAAGGACTAATGAATAATTAATCCACTGGGGTATTCCAATGGGTCATGACCCATTGTTTAACCTGAGCAATAAATAATTTCCGAACTCAGGTTTTGCCGAAAAATGCCCCTCGGTATTCAAACCCTTACAACAGCATTCCTGGGAGCATTGCTATCTTCAATCAATGAAGAGATTTTTTTGAAATCTTCAGCGTTGTTTACAAAATCAACATCAGAAACATCCAGGATGAGATAGGGCTTTTTGTGGTGGTTCTTGAAATAATTCAAATAGGCATTTTGTATTTTTTCCAGGTAATCGGCCGATATTTCCTGCTCGTAGTCCCTGCCCCTTTTTTTGATGTTTTGAAGCAAGCGATCAATATCATTCCAGAGATAAATGCTGATCCCCGGAAGCGGTAGGCTGGAATAGATTATGGAAAACAATTTTCGGTAAAGTTTGTATTCCTGGCTTTTCAGCGTGACACTGGCAAAAAGCAGCGATTTTGAAAAAAGATAATCGCTGATGATTTTCTGCCCGAACAAATCCCGGTTCAGCAGTCTTTCCTTCATCTGCTCATAGCGGCCTGCCATAAAAAACAGTTCAAGTTGAAAAGCGTAGCGGTCGGGGTTTTTATAAAAATCAGGCAGAAACGGGTTTTCGGCAAATTCTTCCAGCAGTAGATCGGTATTGTACTGTTCCGCGAGCATTTTGCTCAGGCTGGTTTTTCCGGAGCCTATATTTCCCTCAATGGTCAGAAAGTCATATTGCATCGCCTGTTAGTGCTAATTTTTTCACTGGCAAAGAATCCGGGCACAAAACACAAAGTTCAGCAATTGTTTTTCCATTTCTCGGATCTATCCAGTGTGGCGCAATTTCTGCAGCGGGAACCAAAGCAAATGCCCGGTTTTGCACTTCGGCATGTGGAATGCAAAGTGTATTTTCTTCTATAATCACATCATCTCCATAATAAAGAATGTCAATATCCAATGCCCGGGGGCCCCATTTTCTGGTATTGACCCTGCCGGCTTTTATTTCAATATCTTTCAAATGATGGAGCAATTCCATTGGGCTAAGTGATGTTTCAATCAAAAGTGCCTGATTGAGAAATGCAGATTGTTCACGGTCGCCCCAGGGGGCAGTTTCATACAAGGAGGAAATTTTAAGGATATTCAGTTGCCCACCCAATTCCAGCAAAGTTTGGGATAATAGCAGCTGATTTTCTCTCTCACCAATATTAGAACCGCAAAGGAGTATTGCTTTTTTCATGTCTGGTTAAAATTTGCTCTAAGTTAAAAATATACTGCATTTTAAATCCTTAACAGGAACTTGTCAAATTAGTTTTTTTCAAAAAAATTCGTTTTGCTGGGAATGTATTAATTTTGCAGCCTTAGTAAGCTTAATTAAAATCTTTACTTGTTATGAAACAGTTCTTAAAATTTTTCCTCGCATCTACATTCGGAGTTGTTGCCGGATTTCTGTTATTGATCTTTTTGCTTGTCGGCATAGTTTCTGGCATTGCATCCAAAGCTACTGTTGATAAGGATTTGGAAGTTAAGCCAAACAGCGTTTTAAAAATTGCATTGAATTATCCAATCCCGGAAAGAGCCAGTCAGGATCCTTTTGCAAATTTCAGTTTTTCAGATTTTGAGCCAAAGAAAACACCCGGTTTATACGAAATCAGAAAAGCAATAAAAAGAGCTAAAAGTGACGATAATATAAAAGGGATTTATATAGAATCAGCTACCATTATGGCCGGTTCTGCAACTTTGGAATCCATTCGAGAAGCATTGTTGGATTTTAAAGAAAGTGGCAAATTTATTTTTGCTTATGAAGAAGTACTCACACAAAGAGGCTATCATCTTAGCTCTGTTTCAGACAGAATATTCCTAAACCCTGTAGGGCTTTTAGAATTTAAGGGCTATCGCACCGAGCTGGCATTTTTCAAACATGCACTTGAAAAATTAGAAATTGAACCCCAAATATTTTATGCCGGGAAATACAAAAGTGCTACAGAGCCGTTTCGCTTAGACTCTATGAGTGATGCCAACAGAGAACAGATTACTTTTTTGATCAATGACCTTTACGGAAGATTTATTGCTGACATTGCAGAAGGGCGTGATTTGAGTCCGGTATTGCTTGACAGTATTGCGGATAATTTATTGGTGAAATTTCCCGAAGAAGCCAAAGCATATAAAATGGTAGATGAACTGGCTTATTACGACCAGGTTCAGGAATATCTGAAGAGCGAACTGGGATTGGACGAAGCTGATGAACTGGAAATGGTTTCTCTGAGAAAATATGCTTTCAACAAAAAAACAGATGCTGAAAAATTGCTTGAAAAAGATAAAATTGCTGTTTTATTTGCCCAGGGCGGTATTGTTGATGGCGATGGGGAAATTGATGATATCGGTTCGGCAAGATACCTGAAAGCCATACAAAAAATAAGGAATGATGAAGATGTTAAGGCACTGGTACTGAGGGTGAATTCAGGAGGGGGTTCTGCACTTGCTTCAGATATTATTTTAAGAGAACTTGAAATGGCCAATGAGCGCATGCCCGTTATTGTATCTATGGGAGATGTAGCAGCTTCCGGTGGTTACTACATTGCCTGTGGAGCAGATACAATTCTTGCAGAGGCCAATACCATTACCGGATCTATAGGTGTTTTTGGTATTTTACCTAATGTGCAGGGATTGATGAACAACAAGTTCGGTATCACATTCGATAAAGTACAAACCGGCAAATATTCTGATATTGGAACACTTACCCGGCCGATGAGAGCTGATGAAAAAGAAATTATACAGAGTGGTGTAGATCGTGTTTACCTCACATTTAAAGAACGTGTTTCTGAAGGCAGGGGTATGGATATAAGCTATGTTGATAGTGTAGGGCAGGGAAGAGTTTGGACAGGTGTTCAGGCAAAGGAACTCGGCCTTGTAGATGTATTGGGAGGATTGGACGAAGCCATTGCTATTGCTGTTCACAAAGCAGGAATTGAATCCTACAAAATCAAAGAATATCCTGAAGTTAAGGATTTAAGAGAACAGCTAATGAAAAGTTTGACAGGTGAAATTAAATTGCGTATTTTCAAAACATTAGCCGGAGAGCAATATGAGTATTTTGCAAAAATCAATGCCCTTAAAAAATGGCAGGGTGTTCAGGCAAGAATGCCTTTTGAAATCGAGATTTATTAATCTGGGTTTTAAGATTTATACTTTACGTATTGATTAAACTATTGAGTTTTTTTAAGGAGAAGGAAAAACTAAGAATCAAAATATCAAATGATGAATGAAAAGGTAAGCATACTATTGGTCGATGATCATCCAATGATTCGACATGGCATTAAGGCATTACTCAATGATGTTGAAAATTTAAATGTAAACGGAGAAGCATCAAATGGGCAAGAAGCCATAGCGCAGTTTAAATCCGGAAATTATGATCTTATTATTATGGATATTAAAATGCCGGTAATGGATGGCATTGAAGCAACAAAAGAGCTCAAAAAAATTGATAATGCTGTAAATATTCTCGCGCTTTCAATGTATGATGAACATCGCTTTATTACAAGAATGTTGCAAGCCGGAGCCAAAGGATATATTTTAAAAAACACAGGAAAAGAAGAGCTGGTAAGTGCCATAGCAAAAATCATTGCAGGTGAAAATTACTTTAGTCCCGAAGTCTCCAATATAATGATGTCGCGGTTTATGAATGACAAAACCGAAAGTCCAAGAGGTTCTTCTACAGCCAATTTAAATGTTACCCTTACTAAAAGAGAAACTGAGATCATTCGCATGATCGCCAATGAAATGACCAATAGCGAGATTGCTGCCGAACTGAACATCAGTCCTCGTACGGTTGACACCCACCGCAGAAACTTACTGCAAAAACTGGATGTGAAAAACACAGCAGGACTTGTGCGCTATGCACTACAAAATGATATTATTGCCTGATATTATGCTTGATGCAGATACTCAGAACGAAATATTAAAACTCCTACAAGAAAAAAATCCCCATTTCACCGCAATCGATCAGGTGAATTCACTCAGCGGTGGGGATATTAATGCTGTTTATAAAATCAGATCAGGGGATGCTGCTTTTGTTGTCAAGCAAAATTATGCCGACAAATATCCTGAAATGTTTCGCAAAGAAGCTGCCGGTTTGGATCTTCTGGGCAAATCAAGTGCATTCAATATACCGCAGGTAATAGGCACTTGTGAAGCATCCGGTCAAAGCTGTCTTGTTTTGGAATACATCGCTTCATCAAATCCTAAAGTAGATTTCTGGAAAGGTTTTGCGCATAATCTGGTGGAATTGCATCAGAACACTTCTGAGAACAATTGCTTTGGGCTGGATTATTCCAACTATATCGGCTCTTTAGTGCAGCCCAATCAATGGACATCAAATTGGTTTGAATTTTAT
The DNA here is from genome assembly GCA_040877935.1 of Chitinophagales bacterium. NCBI lineage: Bacteria > Pseudomonadati > Bacteroidota > Chitinophagia > Chitinophagales > Chitinophagales bacterium. Next base: position 22,316 of record JBBDNB010000055.1, on the reverse strand, counting down.
GCCGAACAGCGCCTTTTGCCCATGTTTCAAGATGCATATGACCAGGGACATTTCACACAATCCGACCACAGGAGATTAGAACAGGTCATTTCAAACCTGGAAAATAATATCCCAAATGAAAAACCCGCCCTGCTTCACGGTGATTTGTGGAGTGGCAATTACCTGGTAGATGAAGATGGAAATCCTTGCCTGATTGATCCGGCAGTATATTATGGACACAGGGAGACGGAACTGGCTTTTATGCAATTGTTTGGTGGATTTGATTCTAAATTATTTGAAGTTTATCAGCAGAAATTTCCACTTGAGCCCGGTTTTGAAAAACGCAAAGAACTGCATCAGCTCTACCCCTTACTGGTACATTCGGTTTTGTTTGGTGGGCATTATGTGCAGCAGGTGAGGGGAATATTGAACAGAGCATTCTGAAGTCTGCAATGCCCAGGCCTATTTGCAAATGCAAAAAAAGGGCCAGGATTTTTCTGAATTCATCTGGTCTTTTGTTGAAGGAAAGCCCATTGTCAACAACTTTAAAAGTATGCAGGAAACCCCTGCCAAAACAGAATTTTATGAAAAATGAGCAAGGCATTGAAAGCAAGAGAATTCCGCTTTGTGGGCAGCACCATTTGTTATGCATATACGCAGGCAGCTGAACTTGTGGATGATCATATGCTGTATTGCTGGAAAAGGCAATAGCAATTCAGGCCATTAATTAACCATTCCTGTATATCGCAGCAGCGGAAGTGTTTTCAGCAGGCATTTCATTTTTTTCTAAGAGATAGACTGTTCCACCTTTTAAAACAGTTTGAACGGCAGCAAAATTCAGCAGGTCTTCATGGCTGTTGGCCGGTGAGTCACCTATTTCCACCTCGTGATTTTGGCTGTCGTAATGTCCCCACACAGGCTGCGAGTTTGTTACAAACAACTGATCGATTAAGCCTGATACACTGTTTTTCACAATGCTGTGTATTTCTGTTTCTGCTTTTCCGGTTCCTGCAAGGTTTTGGAATTTGTTCTTTTGTTCGACTTGCTCTTTTTCAAAATGATCTTTGAGTAATTGCAGGGCCAATTTATGCAATTCTGCCGTTGAGGTTCGGTCATGGTTGCCACTTATAGGTTCGGGGTAAATCATCGGATATTTACTTACTTCCCTAAAATGTCCACGCAGGTCATCTACCCCTGCCAGCACCAAAGGAGCCTTGTTGCTGTTCATAATATCTACCAGCACATTGTCCAGTTTTGTAAGATAATTTTTCAACAAGCGATGCTTCACATCCTTGCCTTCACCATGCCCATGTGTTAATGCACTTTGGGAGTTTCCATATCCGCTGTGTTGTTGCAATTGATTTTCCGGGCTTTCAGGTTTAATGACTTCTGAAAGCTTTTCCACACCAAAATCTTCCAGGTTGATCTCGGATATATTATAGGTATCTGCTTCGAAAAACTGAATGTTTTTTCCCGACATATTCAGGATATAAAAAGGATGGTTATTGTTCAACAAGGGAAGTAGCGGAACCAGGTAAAAGCGCTTGTTTATAACATTGAAGGTGCCGAATGCAATGTTCAATGTGTAATATTGGAAAAAATCTTCCGCGATAAATACAGCAAGACCATCTGATTGATGCCTCCAAAATTCATCGTCATCGATCAACTTATAAGCAGGAGCAAGCAATTTTTTAATTGCATCAGCACTTTTTCCCTTTTCTTTCAATTGGTTTTCTATAGCCTGTATCTGTGTTTTGAATTTTAATTTATCCTTGTCCTGAAGTACTTCTTGCCCGCCCCTATGTGTTGGGATATAGACTGAAATACATGTTTGTCCTGACTCTTCTGCCAGTTTCCTGAAATCTGCTTTATTAAACGGTTTCATAATTGTTTTTTTGAAAGGTTAAAAAATCTATTTTAATTCTCCTCAACTATCATCTATAAAATGCAATTTCATTTTGGTTTTTCCATGTTTTAAGTGTGAAAAAAAAATAATTCCAAATAAATATCCGTTGTTGAGCTCAGCTTAGGGTTAGTTTTTCCATTAATTGATGGAAACAGGCGCAAACAAATCCCAGGACACTCCTGCTCCAAATTGATGTCCAGAATCTACAAAGCGAATATTGTAGTTGTCGTGGCCATATGTGTAATTAATAAAAAAACCGATGTTTCTGGGAAGGAAAATGGTAAATGTGGTCATTGATCTGAGAGGATTAACATGTGAGTGTGCCCCTGAAATCAATTCAAAATTTTGTTCAGCCAGTATTCTATATCCGGATTGCCATTTGAACAAATAATTGTACCCCATAAGAAATCGGGTTCTGCCAAAAATATCAATGTTCTCATCTGCAATACCTCCCTTGTCTATCAGACCCAAAAAGTTGTTGTGGTATATTGTTAAGCCAAAACTAAATGTATGTATTTGTTGTGGCGTATTGTAATCATCAAAGTTTGGAATAAACCGGTAAGCAAAAGAAGTATGGGTAAGGTTGGTTGAAAAATCTCCATTGCTTCTGTTGAGCATTTCGGACAGGTCAGAATTGCGATTGATTAAATTATAGATGCTGTCGCATTCTGAAGATCCCTCATCAAAACCCATAGCAAAAGCGCAACTCGTTTGTCCATTTGAATAATGGCCACTTTCCAATTTGTAACTGATAAGATTCCTTTTATTGATGCGATAAAGGTGTTGCAAGCCGATAAAAAAGCGATAAGAAGGCATTTGAACTGGGTTGGAGTCTTTATTATACATTCTGAATTGAGGCCTGAAAGTAAAATAATAGCCCATGCTCAAAATTTTATCTTGCTTAACACTCTTGTTGTAGTTTTTAAAAAAATGCAAGGTCAAAATTGGTTGAAAATCGAAAATGATGTCTTCACCTTTGTACATGGGACTTCTCCAGCCCAATTTAGGATTTTCAAGTGCCGGATTTGTAAGCGCAAAAGCATCGTAATTGAATTTGTACTTGTGTTTGCCAAATACAGGAAGTTTTTTGATTCCTTTGATTGAATCGGTAGCAGTCTGCCCGACAAGCATACAGCTTGAGAATATTGTCAAAAAGATCAGTACGCTTGATTTCATTTTAATTCAGTATAGGGAATAAAGATATAACCTTATAAAAAAAGCAGGCTGAAATTTCATCGTGGATATTGCTGCCTGGATACAACAAAAAAATCAAAAAATGCTGAATAGAACCAGCATAAATATATAAATGTGGGTTTCAAGAACTTAATTCACAAAAATTCCTTTGCTAAATTGGTTTTGCTTTTGCCTACATAATAATTAAATTGCTTTAAGTACCAGATTACTCAAAATAGTTATAGTCAATCTGTTAATCATGAATTTAGAAAAAGAACAAATAAGAATTATATCTGAATATTTATCTGACAAACCTGTATTAAAAGCATGGTTGTTTGGTTCAAGAGTAAGGGGGGAATCCAATGCTTCCAGTGATATAGATATTTTGCTTGAATTGGATTATTCAAAACATATTGGTCTGGAATTCATAAAAATGAAATTGGATCTGGAAGCAAAGCTCAAAAGAAAAGTAGATATGGTGTCAAAGAAAGCGCTTTCAAAACACATATTGCCTTTTGTGAACAAGGATAAGCAATTGATTTATGAAAGGAAAACTTGGTGATCAACAACGTATCCGTCATATTCTGGATGCTATTTCTGAAATTGAATCCTACCTGAAAGGTATTGATCGCAAAGGCTTTTCTAAAAACTCAATGATGCGTTTTGCTATCGTAAAACAACTTGAAATAATAGGCGAAGCCTGCAATCATATTTCAGAAGAAACAAAAAGTAAAACAGCAAAATTGAATGGCTAAAAATCATTGGCATGAGAAACATTGCTGTCCATGAGTACTTTGGAATTGATTTTGAAATTATTTGGCAAATTGTAAATGTTGATTTGCCAATTTTCAAAAAGGAAATTGAAAAGTTTTTGTGATTTTTTTATCATATCTTTCCCTCCTGTCCCAGCAGCCAATCCCTATTGGTAATGTTTTTCGAAGCTTCAATTTGCCTTTCAATTTTTGAATAGCGCTTTTTACTTTTTCTGAACTCAAAATAAGGCACCTTGTTTTTTCCGTTACTCCTGAAGAATTGGCCAATTGCAAAGCTTCTTATACAGGTCAATATTTAAAGGAAAAGCTGGGCTTATGAAAAATGCCTATTGGTTGATATTGATTTTCAGCACCATTGTTTTGGTTTTTTCTTAATTGGATTTACCTTGCCAGAGCGGATTTTAGTGGAAAGCAAAACAGAGATCAATCGTTCGCCAGAGGATGTTTTGGATTTTTTGGACAATCTGCGCAATTGGGAAAAATGGAGTGAAATCAATGCCCAAAACGATAGTACTTTAAAAGTGGAGTATTCCGGCACCAGTGCCGGAGTGGGATCCATTATGACCTGGGAAAGAAAGGCGCTTGGAAAGGGCAGCATTAAAATCACCAGAATTACTCAAATGCCCGTGTTGCACTACATTTTAGAACCGGAGAGCAGTAATTTATTATTTGATTGCAAATTTGAAATTAGGAAAACGGAACAGCCCGGCAAATCAAATGTGCGCTGGGTAGTGGTTACCGATTTGGGATTGAATCCCGTGATGCGCTATGCAGGTATTTTGCTAAAAAGCAGTTTGAAAAGCGAAACCGAAAAGGAAATCGAAAAGCTGAAAGCCGTTTTAGAGGAGTGAAAATTTGCTCTTTCTTATAGTTGCAGTTTTTAAAATTAGTTTTTCTACTTTTAAGGCTTACTGTTTTGGGGGGAGCTTACACAGGGGAACTTCAGAAAATCAAATAAAAACCTTGGAGTTGACAAACATCTTATTCCAACACAACTGCATACCCTTTGTAATGACGGACTATTTTGGATTGAAAACAAAACTTATCTCCCGGATGAAATGGCCATTCGTTTTAAACATAGAATTGTGAGCATTCACTGTTTCCCAAATGGCAATGGCCGGCATAGTCGATTGATGGCGGATATTATTATTGAGAAAATCTTTGGACAAGAAATCTTTTCTTGTGGGGCTGTTGAGTTCTCCAAAACAAATGAAGCTCGGCAAGCCTATCTCCATGCAGTAAAAACAGCGGACAATGGTGATTTTCAACCCTTGTTAAAATTCGCAAGATCATAAACCTTTGAGCCCAAAATTACTGGGAAATTGGGGATTAAGCACACAGGAAATCAAAAGTGCTACAGTTTCATTATTTTCACTGGCAAATGATTTAAACCATTCACATTATATTGTAAAAAAGAGCAATCATGATTACTAAAATTAGCACTCTAAGCATATTGGCATTTATTACATGCATCACATTTGTATTTGGACAGGGAATTGATGAAAGCAACTATTCAAAAAGAATGCACACTGTTAAAGACATGAACAGCAGTGAAATAGAACGCTTTATCAGTCTGATGGAAGAAGCTGTAAAGAATGACCCCGACAATATTGATTATTCTTATGAAATTGCCTTTGCGCTTTATGTAGACAAAAAATACGAAAGCGCAATAAAAGTGCTGGAACCACTAAGCAGAAGAACAAAAACCAGCGACAATGTTTTTCAGTTGCTGGGAATTTGCTACAATTTAAACGGAGAGCGTTTAAAAGCAATTGCTACTTTAGACAAAGGGCTTAAAATTTTCCCGAAATCTGGAACACTGCATTTGGAACGCGGTTATTTAGAGCTGCTTTCCAAAAACAAAGAACAGGCCCTAAACACCTTTACAAAAGGAACCCGTGTATCCCCAAAATTTCCAGAAAACTACTATTGGGCGGCTAAACTATACTGCGATTCACAAGATGAAGCCTGGGGCATAATTTATGGGGAAATCTATATGAGTTTAAAGCAAGAAGGAAAAAGAACAGATGAAATCAGTAAATTACTTTTTGATACCTACAAAAGTGAAATACAACTTAATAGCGGCACTCCAAATCTTAGTTTTTGCAAAGAGGACCCTTCTTCGGGCAATTCTTCTACTCCTTTTTGCAAGGTTTATGAAACAACATTACTGGAAGCTATTGGCTCAGAAAAAAACATTGATCTTAATTCGCTCAGCACAATCAGAAAAAATTTTTTGTCGAGCTACATTGAAAACGGGCACGACAAAACTTATCCAAATGTTATATTCAGATACCAGGACAAGGTATCCAAGGCCGGACATATGGAAGCATACAATTACTGGTTGCTAAAAGAAGGAGATAAAGCCGGTTTTGAGAAATGGAACGCAGCCAATAAAGACAAATGGAATGCTTTTTTAAAATGGTTTGATAGCAATTCCATACGTGCAATAATGTGATGACTCTGCTAATAATATCCTCAAATTATTGAGTTGATTAGGGCTTTAATCGGCTTTATTATCGGGCTTGTGCAGGTTTTGATTTTAAAGCTTTAGTTATATTAATTTTACTTTACCCCATCGTACTGGAAATCTATGGTTTGTTCAGGAGAGTTAGTTCCTTGTTCTGGCACATAAATTTGTCCAGAAATGGATATACTGTTGTTTTCCAATGCTCCTGTTCCTTCAATAGTTGAATTAAAATCGTAGTCAAAATCTTGTTCCGGGATTTGAAAAGCCTTGGAACTTGTAAGTTCAGCATTAATTGCAGCATTGATAAAGGTGATTCGCAAACCGTTTATCTTTGCAAGATCCTGAACAATTGTAATTTCTTTTTTATTGTAATTAAACCCATCAAAGGTTCCTGTATATTCACCCTCGAATTTTGCAGTTTGCCTGGTTTCACAATCAGGTCCTTCATAATATGCTTCACAGTTTTTATTGTCGTCTTTATCAGCATCATTTTTTGAACAGGCAGAAAAAACAAACAGAAACACAGACAAAAACAATATGTAATTTTTCATGATAGATTATATTTAGTCGATTAAGCAGTTGAAGTTAATAAACTATTAGCGAAAAGTATCAAATCTATTGCAAAATTCTTTTTGAATATGGTTTTCAATATTCAATTTTTTGTATGCATTTGATAAGACTGCCTTTTGAAAACATACTTTATTATCAAATGCGTATTGGTGCATTTGTTCAATCCACGAGCTGTCGCCAACTTTAGCAAAGAGGTATTTTCGTACTGAAGCCTGCTCAATGCTTTTGGGGTAGTTTTTCAAAAACACGTTCACCAAATTTGTCCTTCCTTGCTTGAATTTTGGATGCGAAGTATTCGGTGGAATGCGAACCACGCAAGACAAAGCCCTGTCAATATCTTTTTGGTTCATGTAATAAAACATCAGATTGACGAGTGCTTCATCAAAATTATAGGAAAGGGAAAGTGCCTTCTTATAGTATTTCAATGCAAGTGCTGGTTTGCCTTGTAAATAATAAGTTGAAGCAATATTATTCAGGTTTAAAAGGTGATAGGGGTGAATTTTTTCCGCCTTTAAAAAACTCGATTGGGCACTATAAATATCGCCCTGGTGAAATTGTGCCTCACCGATATAATAATCCACAGGCCAGGCAAAATAATCTACCGGGACTTTCCACTGTTTGGCTTTTAATCCGTGTTCAATCACTTTTTCGTATTGATTCAATTGCCAGGATTTAAGTACTTTTTTAGTATGAAAATGTCCTAATGTTAGTATAAAAACCACCAACAAATTTGCGAACACAAACAAAGGAAGCAGCACCTTAACCAAAGGATTTAGCCATTGAAGTTTTACAGCAGAATTCGATGGTTTAAATGTGCGGAAATACAATGCAAGATTTGTTGTGAACAGCGTATAGGGGAAAACCCTTTCTTTAGGAAAGTCAAAAATAGAAATCAATAAAAACCCAACACTTAGAGCCAATATCAATAAATGATAGCCTGTGTTTTTTTGTTGGTAAAGGAACTTTACAGATTGATAAAACACCCATATAAAGAGCAGGGAAAAACATAAAAATGCCGCCAGACCCAATTCCATCCACACCCAAAGAAAATCATTGTGGGGACGTGTGAAATGTACATCACCCTGCTCGGTTTTAAACCCGGTCAGCCCTTTTGAGGGAAAGATAAATTTCCAGTTTCCTGCACCATATCCGACAAGTGGTTTTTCCCCGATCAATTCCCAGGTATTGGAATACAAATACACTCTTTCTTTGATGGTGTGATTGTAGTGACTCAAACTTTCATCCCATTCTACAAGTCCGGATATGCGTTTGAAAAAATTATTCTCCCAACTTTGAAATTGTGTATTCCAAATCAAAAAAGCTGTTATTATTAAAATAGCAGGGGCTATAAATTTTAGCCTGAGTACATTATTTTTAATAAAACACCACAACCAGATCCTTGTGTTTTTATTGAGAACAGCTGCTAAAAAAGCCATAAAGGACCCAAATGCAATAGCGAGAAGAACAGATCGGGTCTGAAGAAAAAGTATGAACAAAAGGCTGAGTATTAACAATGCACTACTGAGCAATTTCCAAAAACCTTTTAAATTATATATCGCCAATATGAGTAGCGGAATTCCTGTAAAAAGGCTAATGGAGAAAATATTTTTGTGACCAAACAATGAATCCACATGATAGAGCTCATCATAACCAATTGCAATGCTTCCTCGTGCGTAAAGCATTAATCCCAGCTGAATTGAAGCTGCAATTAGCACAAGTAAAATTGCGATGGTTACCGATTTAAGAATCAGGATACGCAGCTCATCATATTTCCCCAGCACATAAATAAGCATAAACAACAATGCCCACTGCATAATTTTAAAAGCATCGCCCAAATTGCTCAGCCAATCGCTGCTTCTAAATGATTGGGCAAAATGAAAAGCAAACAAAAGCAGAAAGATCAGAGAAAGCGGGTGAATAATCGTGTTTTGAAAAGCAGCTTTAATTGTAGCAGGAGCAAAATACAAGCACCAAATACTCAAGAGCCCTGTAAACAGTGTAAGTGCAGCAAAACGTGAAAGCAACCAAATTTCACTTAGAAAAGGAAAACAACTCAAGCTCAATAAGGGAAAAAACAGAAAACAAACAGCCTTGATCCAAAATGGAAAGCGCATATATTTTTCATTGCTTGAATCAATGTTCCGCATATGTACTTTTTTCAGCTAAAATATGTTCAGCTGACTATTAATTGTAAAAATCCCAGCTCAGTCCTACTTTAAAAGCTCTGTCGTATTCCGGGTAGCGATAAAAGTTAAAGTTGCCATTTTGCTCGCCAATCCCTTGTAGCAAATTCTGCATTTTGGCGAAAATACTCAATGATTTCACCTGGAAAGAAAGGAACAGATCCAGGCGCGGTACATAATTTAGGGTATTGTTTCCGTTCAATTGAAATTGTCCGGTCATCGGAAAATAGTAAAGCGCATCATAGGGTGTATTGTAATACATATCAAATCCGACTTTTCCCAGCATTACTTTTTTAAAGATGCGCCCCTGGGCATAAATCGAGCTGCGCATCCAAAACAAAGGCACACGCAGTGCGTCATCCTGGGTTAAATACTGCACACGCAGCAAATTGTCCAGGCCAAACCAGCCTACCCTCAGCGAATGATCGAGACTTGCTGTAAATACATTCTGTGCATTGTCGCTTTGAGCGGGCCTTCTGTCGCTGTCGTAATAAATCAGGTTACTAAGCGTAAACATTCTGCCACTCAATCCCAGTCTGTGTTTTGGTAGAATATAGTCGGCTCCCAACCAAAAGTAATTCTCTTTCTGAAAATCATTTTGCCAGGAAAAATCCCTGATAAAAAAGCGCTGTGCAACATAAGCAGGCTCCTGCCGGGAATAGCCACTCAACACCTTCAATTGTCCCCATTTATCGCCCTGCAAGCCCAGATAGGCATTGGCGCGCAGATCACCCTGATTGTAGGAGGCCAATGCCATTCTTAAATTTCCAGCATACAAAAAACGCCCTTCAACATTTGGGTGATCACTGACAGAAAAATTCACATTGAGCTCGCTCAAAGATTCAAAATGAAATTGATTGAACCACTCCAGGTATGCATAAGTGGCTGATGCACGAATTAAAAAATCATTGTACTGCGGACTTCCAGTAGTGTCGATGCACTTAATCCTGGAAAAATTCACGCCAAATTCATTGCGCAAATCCTTAAAAATATATTGGTTTTCAATGCTGTCGGAAATGGAATAAAAATCATCGTAAAACAGGGAATCGGGATTGGTATCGTAAAATCGATATTTCCTGCGTTTGTACTCCGCCTCGTGATAAAAAGTTATGGAAGGGTAAAACTCATAGAGCACTGTAGTGTCATTAATGCTCTCATAGGCCTTTTTTCCAAATGAATAAGATTGTCTTACCAAGGCGCCCATTTCCCGGTCTTCGGTACGTGCATTAGGGGAATTGACTTCTAACAGGGTTTTGGTAGTAAATGTAGTATCGTCAAACATCCCTGTAAATTCCACCCCACCGTTTTCAAGCGATTTCATATTGTTGAGCTGCAAGATTGTTTGTGCCGTATAGCGTTTGTTTTTACTGTTGACCCTGGCAGTGAGTGCTGCACTGTTGTTGCCTGTTTCCTGGTTGGTGTACAATCCTGTTGATGCTACCCGTCTGAAATTGAAGCCGAAATTAAACTGTGAACCAATATTCTGATTGTGGGTGGCTTCATACAATTGCTCCCTGTTGGTGCCAATCATGATCTTTAAATTGGAATAAGAAACACGGCTGTTGTAAAAAGGAATATTGTCTTTTGTAAAACGATACACATCAAATTGTTCATGCCCGGTTCTGAATCCAAAGGGTGTGTAATTGTCAAAGAAAATATAATGGGCAGCACTGCCGATATTGCCCGTATTCAGAAATCTAAAATCTTTTTGCCTGGCAGGATCGTAAATATGAAAATAATCGAGCGTGGTGTCGGGTCGGAAAATCTTTATCCCGTTGATTCCTTTTGTATAAGTAATTTCAGAAGCGCCACGGTCTAAAAATTTTCGGTCGGAAAAAACTGTGTCCAGGACCAATTCTTCTTCTATCTCTACAATTTGCAAAGTAGTGTCGGCTTCTTCCTCTTGGGCAAATGTTGTGAAAGGAAACAATATAAATACAAACACAAAAAGGCATCCCGTAAATAAACATTGATGCCCAATCGAATTATTTCTGCTTGCAGATATATAGCTTACTTTATGAAGCATAATCAAAGACCGGCTATCAATTCTTTCATAATTTCCGTTAATTTCGGTTCTGCTTCATTGGCCACAGCAATCACATCTTCAATACTGGTTTCCTTGATCACTTCGCGCGGATAACCCATATCTGTAATTACCGAAATGGCGAAAATTTTCAAATCCATGTGTTTTGCTACAATCACTTCGGGAACGGTTGACATGCCTACTGCATCGGCTCCGATTCTGTGCAAATAAGTATATTCAGCAGGAGTCTCTAAGCAAGGGCCTGAAACACTGGCATAAACGCCCTGGTGGCAATCGATATTTTTTCCCCGTGCAATTTCAAGTGCCTTTTCAATCAATTGGGGATCATAAGTATGCAACATATCGGGAAAACGCGGCCCCAGGCTATTGTAGTTTTTACCCCTGAGCGGATGCTCCGGTTGCAAATTAATATGATCATTGAGGATCATCAGGTGGCCGGTTTTAAAATTTTCATTGGTACTGCCCGCTGCATTTGAAATAAAGAGTTGCTCAATGCCCAGTGCTTTCATCACTCTTACGGGGTAGGTAACAGCCCTCATATTGTAGCCTTCATAGTAATGAAAACGCCCCTGCATGGCCACCACATCTTTTCCGCCCAATTTGCCAAAGATCAATTTACCGGAATGGCTTTCTACTGTTGAAACTGGAAAATGAGGCGTATGAGCATAATCGAGTATTTGTGTGACTTCAATTTCATCTGCCAGTGCACCGAGCCCGGTACCGAGAATAATACCGATTTTGGGTTGAGTATCTACCTTTGCTTTAATATAGGCAAGTGTTTCTTCTATTTGCTTCAATAAGTTTTCCATAACCTTGTTTTATTCAAAAATAATCATTCATTTTTTTCTACAACTTTTTCTAAATATTGCAGCAACTCTCGTTGAAACCTGTCTTTGTCTTCCGGGAAAAACTCCACTTCAACAGGCAGTATGTAAATGGGCAGTTTGTTTTCCTGCACCCATCGCTTGTGCGGAATCAAGCGCACTACATCTTTTTCTGTAGTGAGCAGTATTTTATTTTTCCGGTCAATATTCTGAAATGCGGTGCGGATATTGTCCATATCATAAGCATCAAAATTATGGTGATCGGGATATTCGCTGTTGAAAACCTCTTTGCTTTGGCTTTTGAGGTATTCCATCAATTCGTCTAACTGTGCAATTCCGCTAAACAAATAGATGGCATCTGGATCGGACAGTTCAATTTTATCTTTACTGTCAATCAGGTTATATGCTTTGCCGTATTTCAAATATGAGAACAGCAATAACTGGTTTTTTGAAGGAGCTATTTCTTTTCTGAGACTTTCGCGCTGTTCTTTGCTAAGGGATTCAGGGCATTTGCTCACAACAATAAAATCGGCTCTTTTGGCAGATGCTCTGAATTCGCGCAGACTTCCTGCTGGCAGAATATAATCGCGGGTATAGGGTTTATTGAATCTTGTAAGCAGAATGTTTATAGCAGGAGTAACACTGCGGTGTTGAAAGGCATCATCCAGCAGTAAGACCTGTGTTTGGGGTGCATCGCTCAGTAATTGTGGAATGCCATAAACCCGCTCTTCAGCCACAGCTACATTCACAAAAGGATATTTACTTTTTATCAGTGAAGCTTCATCGCCTACTTCATTAGCAGTGGCCATGCGCTGCACCATTTTATATCCACTGCTTTTTCTTTTATAGCCCCGGCTCAAAACAGCCAGTTTGTATTGAGTGCCCAGCAATTTTATCAAATATTCAATATGTGGTGTTTTTCCTGTGCCCCCTACCGACAAATTGCCTACAGAAATCACCGGAAAGTGAAACTGTATGCTTTTGAGCATATTCCAGTCATAGAATTTATTTCGCAGAAATATAATGCCTCCGTATAGTAAGCTAAAAGGAAAGAGCAAATAACGCAGATAGGCAATCAATGGCATCATAAAAGCAAAGCTATCTAAAATTGTGGAGATGGAGTTTGTAAATATTGTACTCCTTAAGATGAGGACTGAATTATTTACTCACAATCAAAAATTCAACCAGAAACTTTTTTTGTTTGTATATTTGTTGTCTAACTAGACAATAATTTATGCCTACTATAAAAATTATTGACTCAATAAAAATTGACATTTATTCAAGAGAACATCCACCACCACATTTTCATGCAATATATGCAGAACATGAAGAACTGATTGAAATTAAAACATTGAAAAGGTATACTGGGCGTTTACCCAAATCCAAAAGAGGCAAAGTGATTAATTGGGCAAAAAACAGGCAGGATTTTTTACTTGAAAATTTTAAACGATTAAACCCAGACTTATGAGAAAAAGACCAATAATTCCGAGGATAATTAAAGTGCAGAAAATTGAAGGCTTCAAAGTTTACTGTATGTTCAATAATGGCGAGAATAGAGTACTTGATTTTAAGGAAATATTTAAAAAATGGAAGCTTAAATCAGGGGATATAGAATTCCCTCTTTTAAAGGAAAAAGAATTCAAAAAAGTAAGGCTTAGGAATTATACATTGTCCTGGCCTAATATTCCAGTATCACTTATTAATGAAGATGGAAATGAAGAAATGCACCCTTATGAATTGAGTCCGGACGAACTTTACAGGATGAGCAAAGCTGTTGAGCCTTCTGCTTCTGAAAAATTCGGAACCTTGATAAAAGCTGCAAGAATAAAAGCCGGTTTGACACAAGAGCAATTGGCAGAGAGGTGCGGCACGTCCAGGTTTTACATTTCAAGACTTGAAAACAACAGAACTGATGTAGAGCTTTCTACCTTCAGAAAAATAGTAGAAGCGGGACTTGGCAGGGTATTTACTCTGAAAATAGAATAAGCCTTCAAAGGTTTAAGCTTCCTTATCTGCCTGCTCCTTTTTTTCAGCCTTTGCTTTGTGAAAAAGGTCTCTGTTTTTGCGCAGCAGTTTTAATTTTTGCTCCCATTCTTCCAGGCGCTTTTTCGATTGCTCCACTCTTTGCTCCACATCTTTGCGCAATTTTTCTGCGCCTTTGCTGTGGCCGAAAAAACTCAGGTTGTTTTCATATTGTATGATTGAATCTTTCAAGCCTTTAACTTTATCGCTCAGAATACGCTCTTCCTTTTTAAAGAGTAGGTCTGTATCTTCTCCCGCTGCAACAAAAGCATCCATTCTGTTTTGGTACTGAATGGCCTCTTTTTCACTGTCATCTACCGAAAGATTTTTGTAAAGACCATCTAAAGCTGACTTGTAAGCTGTATTAATATTTTCTACTTCCTTTCTCGGAACCGGCCCGATATTGGTCCATTCTTCTGCAATTTTCTTTAGCTCCTGAAGGTCTTTTTCTTTATCACCACTGAGCTCAGTTTTTTTGATCTTTTCAACCAGTGCTTGTTTAGTTTTCAGATTTTCTTCCTGCCTGTCGTCCATTGTGGCATAAAAAGTTCTTTTCTTATCGAAGAAATAATCGCAGGTGCTTCTCATTTTCTTCCACATGCGGTTTTCTTCGCGGGGCGAAAGCGGCTCGATCTGCTTCCAGCGGTCCTGTATATTTTTAATTTCCAACGTAGCTTTGCGCCAATCCGTACTGTCTTTCCACTGCTCCAAATCTTTGAGCAGCGCTTCTTTTTTCTCACGAATTTTCTCGCGCTTTTCTTTCAGCTTTTCGTAATAGGCTTGTTTGGCATTGAAAAAGCGATCGCATGCCTCGCGATAATCCTGAAAAAGAACTTCGCGCTTTTTTCTCGGACTAAAGCCAATGCCTTTCCATTCCTTTTGCTGGTCTAAAACCTGCTTTGTAGCCTCTTGCCACTTTTTGGGATGATCCAGCACATCGACATCAATATTTCTGATGGTTTCAATTACTTTCTCTTTGGCTTCCTGATTGGTCTTTTGTTCTTCTTTTACCTTTTTGTAATGTTCTTTTATTCTTTGGTAAACCGCATCCAGTGCTTCTTTGTAAGTCGCCCGAAGCGCTTCCCATTTCTCGTGCGGAACAGGCCCGATCTCGCTCCATTCTTCCTGAAACTGCTTTACGAAATGCTCGCACTGTTTGATGGATTTTTCATCTTTCAGATGATTGATTTTTTCCACTACCTTTTGCTTGGCTTCAAGGTTTTTATCCAGGTCAAGCTTTTTCAGGTCTTTGTAGATGTTTACCGTATAGTAAAACAGATCATTATGGTGCACCCATTCGTTTTGCAATTCACTGTAGAGGTGCTTGGGCACAGCCCCGGTATTGCGCCATTTTTCTTTTATGGCTTCAAATTTGTCAAAGGCTTTGGCTATTGTTTCCTCATTTTCTATGAGGTTTTTCAAATCCGCCAAAAGCTCTTTTTTCAGCTCGTAATTGGCCTTGAGTTCTTCGCTGTGTTGCTTTTTATAGGCAGCGTATTTGTCATTAAAAATATTGATAAGCTCTTTAAAACGAAAGTCTGCTGAATCTTTGGGCGCCACGAAATCCGACTCATGGTTGTTTTCATCCTCCAAAAAAGCTTTGAGCGCAACTTTGTTTTTTTGCTCGCGGGCTTCCTCAAATTCTTTTTCGAGCACGCGCACTTTATCGAGCACTTTCTGTACTTCGTTTTCCTTAATGGTTTCTTCTAATTGCAATACGATTTCCTGCTTACTCATAACAGAAGGAAGAATTAAATTTTAGTGTTTAAATGACTGATCAATACATCCAGCCCTTTATCAAACCGAACATTATTCGTGATAATGATGTCTGAATTGTCGCGGTATGGACGTAGAAATTTTTTATAAGAAGGCACCACATGCTGATCCCATTGATAGCGCACAGTGTTTTCCGCATAACCTCTTTCTGTGGCATCGCGCAATATCCTTCTTTTCAGTTTGATGTCTTCTTTGGCATCAATATATACTTTTAGATCGAGAAAACTGCGAATTTCATTGTAATGAAAAATAAAGAGTCCTTCCATAACAATGACAGGTGCAGGGGCCAATTCTATTTCTCCCGAAATTTTAGCAGAATTATTGAAAGTATATTCTTTTACGCGCACAGTATTACCGGCCATTAACGCTTGCAAATCGCGGTGGAAACTCTCTCTGCAAATGGCAGTGGGAAGGTCGAAATTCACTTCCCCGTTTTCATCTTTTTCCTGGGTATCAAAGGGCTTGTAGTAATTGTCTTGCGACACTATACTGACACTGCCCTCGGGCATTCTCTTTTTCAATACTTTTAAAAAAGAAGTTTTGCCCGAGGCACTCCCCCCTGCTACACCAACTATGTATGGTTTTTGGTTCATTTAATTTACTGGCTTGCTGCAAAATTAAGACTTCTTTTGCATAGATGCAGTAAAGGCTAAAAGTAGCTATCAAACCACTATTTATTGTTGGGTGACAATATTAGCAAACATAAAACCTAACCTGGATGAGCCAGAACCAAAGAGGTGAAATCAAAAGAATTGTCAACTACAATCTCGCACAAGATGATTTTCATCAGCTTTGGGACAAAGAAAATGTACATTCTTTTGATGGGACTTATGGGGAATATCTATTGCAAAAAACAGGGAAGGTGTTTCCGAATTTGAAAGAAGGCCTGAATTAAAAAACCGCTTGGACCCATAGATAGCCTAGAGATTCTGTCGGGGTAGCCACAAGGCATGCCTTGTGGCTACCCCGACAGATCTGAAATTTAAATTTGGATAAATAATTTACTTTTGGACGACCAATGTTTACAAGGCTTTTCACGTGACATGAAGAATATTAATATTCTGCCAAAAAATGGTAGAAGTTAAATTATAAGGTACTAAGTAGCAACAGACGTATCTTTTGAAGGCGCTGTAACCACCTCAATATTCACGGGCATTTCCTCCAGGCTAAAGGAATCCACCTGTACAACTTCATCGCGCAGCCGTTCGGTTTTTAATACCAGTTCATATTCCTCCTGCGTAATGACTTCAGCTTCTAAAGCATTTTTCAGCAATATTTTTCCTTTGGCCTTTTTGAGTTGCTTGCTTTTTATGGCTTTCCTTATTTTACCATAAACACCTTTGCTCTCATCTACCAAAGCGAAGGCTTTTTCAAGTTTGGCAAATTGCTCCTCGCTGTCGGTCGGTACAAAACAGCCGTCTTTCAGGCTATCCCTGTAGGGGCCTGGGCTTAATAGTGTTTTGGCTACTTTATGTCCCAGTTTGTCGGAAGGCATGGTGCCAATCGGGTTCAATCTCGACCACAGTGCAACCGGACCGGCAAAAACACTGCCTATTAGCGGAACAGGGAAATTGCTGTATATCCCATCAAAGGCCAATTGGATTTTTGCCAGGGCATATTCACAGGCCCATTGTACAAAAGGCAGCTCTTCTTTCTTTCTGCCGCCTGCTTCGTAGCGTCTCAGGGCACAGATCGCCAGGTATTGCCAGGAAAGTATATCGGCAAATTTTCCAGATAACTTTTCCTTTCTTTTCAGTTCACCGCCCAGCATAATCAATGCAATATTGGATAAAAATGCGAAAGTGGCAGAAGTCCAGGACAATCTTCTGTAGTATTTGGCCGTAGGACCGCTAACAGGTGAACCTGCCAACCAACCCCGAGTCAAACTCAATAATAAAGAACGCACCTTAGTGCTAAGGATCATTCCTGTATGTCCCCAAAAGGCTTTGTCAAAAGCTTTCGCATCATTGTTCATAATGGCTTCCATTTCCTTCACCGCATAGGGGTGACATCTAATCAAGCCCTGTCCGTAAATGATCAGGGAGCGCGTTACAATATTGGAGCCTTCAACTGTAATGCCTACCGGAAGGGCAATGTATGAATTGCCCAGCAAATTCTTAGGCCCCATAATAATTCCTGCACCTCCCACCATATCCATCGCATCATTAACCAAAGTACGATTGAGTTCAGTTGCCCAATATTTGGCCAGTGCAGAAATTACTGCCGGTTTTTTGCCCTTGTCCAAAGCACCGCAGGTAAACCTGTTCATGCCCTCAAGCACATAACCCAGGCCTCCGATTTTTGCAAGTATTTCCTCAATGCCCTCAAACTTTCCAATTTCCAGGCCGAATTGCTGTCTGACACCAGCATAAGCACCTCCTGCCAAACCGAGCATTTTACCGGCTGCACGACCCATCGCGGGTAAAAATATGCCCCTTCCACCGGCCAGTGTTTCCATCAACATTCTCCAACCATTGCCGGCCTGCTCAGGCCCACCTATGATCTGATCAACGGAAACAACCACATCATGTCCTTCTGTTGGCGAATTGATAAAAGGAACACCCAGTGGATCGTGTCTTTTTCCCAAAACCACTCCGGGCAAATTCGTTGGAATCAAAGCGCAGGTAATGCCGGGAAATTTACCTTTTCCCAACAGGTTTTCCGGGTCTCTTAACTGAAAAGCCAACCCAAGCAAGGTTGAAATTGCTGCCAGAGTGATGTAACGCTTGTTCCAGTTTAATTTCATGTACAGTTTGCCATCATCGCCCTTAAAGACTACACCGTGAGAGGATATTGAAGCAGCATCTGAACCGGCATTGGGTTCTGTCAACGCAAAACAGGGGATTTCCTCTCCTTTCGCCAGGCGAGGCAAATAATATTCTTTTTGTTTCGGTGTGCCGTAATGTGTCAGCAATTCGCCAGGTCCTAAAGAGTTGGGCACCATTACATCCACACATAGCGGTGCAGACCTTGTGCCGATTTTTGCAGTAATGGCATTCATACCACTGGCTGAAAATCCGTGTCCTTCATATTCTTTTGGAATGGTCATACCAAAAAAGCGTTCTTTTTTAATATAGTCCCATATTTCGGCTGGCAGATCGCCATCCTTATGGATTTGGTGGTCATTGGCCATTTTACACAGTTCTTCAACCGGGCCATTCATAAAGGCTTTTTCATCTTCTGACAATTCAGGATAGGATTCCTCTAAGATTTTTTTGAAATCGGGCTTGCCCGAGAAAAAGTCGCCATCGATCCAGACTGTTCCGGCATCCAGGGCAATTCTTTCTGTATCTGAAATAGTTGGTAGGAATCCGAGTTTATTCAGAAATGCCATTGTTGGTGCAGAAACTAGATTTTGCCGCAATGGTGGAACATTGAATAATACAGCAAATGCTCCAAAAACAGCCCAAAGCCATACCGGAGCTCCAAAGCCCCAGAGAAAAGCCGCTGCAAAAATAGTCCAGAGCCAAAGTGCAGCTCCTTTGTAGGCCAAAGCTAAAAATACAAGAACGATCCCGGCAATGGCAGGACCGATGAATTGAGGAAGTATCCCGTAAAAAAACTGTTCCATGATGTTTTAAGGTTTAAATTGAATTAAACTTATGCTTGAGGCAATCACAATTGACTAAAAATCAAGTGGTCTTAGTACTTAATATTACAACAATTGATAAAAAAATACTAATAATTAGTGGGGAATTTTCAAAATTTCAACACAAATAACCAATAATAGCTACATCCTATTTATTGATAAGAGAAAAAATCTGAAATACAGGGGCTTAAAAAAGAAGTTTTTTCTATAACAACTGATTGGCTAAATTCGCCAGGTCTGAGCGCTCTCCTTTTTCCAGATTGATATGTGAGTATATATCCTGGCCTTTGAATTTATCTATCAGGTAGGAAAGACCATTGCTCTGCGAATCGAGATAGGGCGTATCTATCTGATTGATGTCTCCGGTAAAAACTATTTTGGTATCATCACCGGCACGGGTAATAATGGTTTTGATTTCGTGGGGCGTTAAGTTCTGCGCTTCATCCACTATAAAATAAACATTTGAAATGCTTCGTCCTCGAATATAGGCCAGTGGGGTAATCAGCAATTTCTCTCTTTCCAGCATCGACTCTATTTTTTTATAAGAGCGCTCCGTTTCTTTGAACTGTCCTTTTATAAATTTCAGATTGTCCCACATGGGCTCCATATAGGGATTGATCTTGGATTTAATATCTCCCGGAAGATAACCAATGTCTTTATTGCTGAGGGGAACGATGGGTCGTGCCAGAAAAATCTGGCTGAATTGCTTGGCCTGCTCCAGCGCAGCAGATAGCGCCAGCAAGGTCTTCCCGGTTCCTGAGACACCCTGAAGTGTTACTACTTTTACATCGGGATGGAATAGAGAATGTAAGGCAAATACCTGCTCAGCATTTCTAGGTTTGATGTGATAGGCATAGCGTTTTTCTATGCGTTCCAGCATTTCAGTAGAGGGATTGTAATAGGCCAGCACTGATTTTTTCTCGTTTTTCAAGATATAATAGTGATTGGCAATGGGCTCCTCACTAAAAAGTGCTTTGTAAGCACAAAAGCCATCTTTATATATGGCGCTGATCACCTCCGGATCGACATCATCTATCGTGCTTTTGCCTTTAAAAAGCTCATCAATATTTTTTACTTTGCCGGTTTCAAAATCTTCAGCAGTAAGGTTTAGAGCTTTAGCTTTCAATCGCAAATTAATATCCTTGCTAACCAGAATCACCTTCTTGTCTTTTTCCTCTTCCGCCAGTTTAAGTGCTGCGTTCAGAATTTTATGGTCCGCTTTTTTGCCCCCAAAAACAAGGTCGGAATCCGTCTTTCCGGTTTCGTTCAAAATCACTTTGAATTTACCTTTACCTCCCCCATTCAGGGGCGTCCAATTCGTGATGGTATATTCTCCCGATAGCTTGTCAAGCGTTCTGATGAATTCACGCGCTTCAAAATTTTTGATCTCATTGCCCTTTTTGAAATTGTCTAATTCTTCCAGTACTGTGATGGGAATGGCTACGTCATTGTCGGCAAAAGAAAGTATAGAAGTGTGGTTGTAGAGTATTACGGAAGTATCTATTACAAATATCTTTTTTGCTTTTTGTTGTTCTGGCATTTTCAAATTTTGATTTAAAAGTAAACAACCTCGGGGCAAGCCCACGAGTCATTTATTTGGAAAAAATACTTTTGATTACGAGGCAAGCCTCGGAGCATTCAAATCTCGATTATCGAGTAAAAGCTACACATTTTTTTCTGTGAATAAATTTGATTTATTAACAAAATAGTAACAACAATTTTTAAAAAAACATTGTTTTATACTGCTATTTTAATTTGAGATAAGCTGAGATAAAACAATATTATTGCTCTGTGGTTTATATTTTAAAGGCATCAATAAAACAATTGCATAAGGTGAATAAATATCAGCAGCTATGAAAAAACTCTACTTAGTTCGACATGCAAAGTCAAGTTGGAAATACAGAGCATTGAGAGATTTTGAGCGCCCGCTGAAAAAAAGCGGGACAGAAGATGCCATTATTATGGCACGGCATCTTAAAGCAAAGAATATTTTCCCCGAACACTGGGTCAGTAGCCCTGCAAAAAGAGCTTTCACTACAGCCGAAATTTTTGCAGAAGAACTCGGTTTTTCAAAATCTGAAGTTAAAACGCTGTCGGGAATTTATGCCAGTTCGGTTGATGAAATGAAAACCTTGATTCTTGGTTTGCCTAATGAAGTAAATAGTACCATGCTGTTTGGACATGAACCTACACTGAGCTATATCTGTGAATTATTGAGCAACAGGAGCTTTGATAAAGTGCCCACCTCAGGTGTTGTTGCCCTTTCCTTCAATGTAGAGCAATGGGGACAGATCAGGGAGAATAGCGCACAGATTGATTTCTTTATTTATCCTAAAATGTTTAGGAAGTAGGGTTACAACAATTTTATTTTACTCTCCCATTCCCTTCTCAGCATAGCGTATTGAAATTCACTACCCCATTTTCCGTTGAAAAAGATGTTTTCTATAAAATGCCCTTCCTTTCTAAAACCAATGCTTTCCAGCAGTTTTATGGATGCTGTATTTTTAACATCCACTCTTTCGGCAACCCGGTGGAAATCCTCAATGCTAAATAAAAAATCCAGAATGCCAATCATGACCTGTTTAGCATAGCCCTTCCGCTGTTCAGTGTGGGAAATTGTAATTCCAATTTCCGCTATTCTAATGTCTGATTGCTTGATCTTAATCGCACAGTCGCCAATGATTTTTTTTGTTTCCCTGTTTTCAATTCCATACTGCACCCACTCACCCGCCTTTCCGAATTTTTTGTTTGAATGTATTTTGACAAAGCCCATTGCCTGTTCCATATTCATTACATCAAACCCCTGATGCTTGCATATTGCAGGGTTTGATCGGTAAAAATGGAATTTTCCAGATCTTCTATTTTAAGATTTCTGATGTAAAGCCTTTTAGTCTGAATATTCAATGAGGTCATTTTGAAAAATGGATGGGGAATTATTACGCTAATGGTAAATAGTGTCTGGTCGAAAAGCACCATAAATCTAAGATCCCATTAATTTTTCAATGAC
>JBBDNB010000054.1 GCA_040877935.1 Chitinophagales bacterium | reverse complement strand
AGGGTAAAGCTAAGACGACTTTATCCGTCAACTTAAGATTAACATAACACTAGTAAAGCCAGATGCTGAACGTTCAACAGAAAATGAAAGCACTATATTTTCATAATCGTTGGTTGGAAATACCAGTGTCATGTAATGCCCATTGTCTGCCTTTGGAGAAAACGCATCTCCAATTCCATTGCCACAATCACCTAAACTTGTCCCTCCAAAATTGTCAACATTAGAGAATGTATAAGTGATCTCCCCATCGCCCAAAACACGGTTGTCGGTATTCACCGGAGAAGTAAAAGGCGTGGTACCATTAAAGTCCCAGCAGTGGAAGGTGACCTGTGAAAACACAGAAAACGGGATAAAAAAAATGTTCAGAAAAAACAGGAGGAAAGGAATTGAAGCTTTCATTTCAGGGTTTTATATGGATATTTCGAATAAAAATACTGCTCTAACTGATAATTGTCAACTCACTACTATACTACAAAAATAGGTCAAAACTGGAGTTTCTAATAGTTGTGATTTTTAAAGATACATAAAACATTTAAAAGAAGTGTATTAAAAACAAGTCATTTTCAAATAAGATGTGGATATATGAAAAAGCTGTTGAAAACATTTTTAAAAAAGTGGTTTTATTAATCTCTACTTAACATTAGCGCCATTAATTTCAATGTAAAAGTCAAGAATCTGTCATAATGTATTTTCAAAATCAGTTCTTAATCTTCTTTTTTTATCTTTAGGCACTTATATTTTTAATCAACATTGATACATATAAAAGTAATCAATCACTAAACTTTAGTGCAACTCCCTTTTAATTTATGTTTTCCAAACTAAAAAACGATATTCCATCTAGTATTGTGGTGTTTTTGGTCGCATTGCCGCTTTGCCTTGGTATTGCGCTGGCCAGTGGTGCACCATTGCTTTCAGGATTAATTTCGGGAATTATTGGTGGCGTAGTAATTGGGATGATCAGCGGATCGAGCACGAGTGTCAGTGGTCCGGCTGCCAGTCTCACAGCAGTGGTGCTTTCCGCTTTGAACCAACTCGGAGCTTTTGAAACATTTTTAATGGCCGTTTGTCTTGCTGGTGTTTTTCAGGTAATTCTCGGTATATTCAAACTGGGTATTATTGCAGATTATTTGCCCAGTAATATTATTAAAGGATTGTTGGCCGCAATCGGGTTGATACTTATTTTTAACCAAATACCCTATGCGCTGGGTATCAACGGAATGGAAGATGGCTTGAAATCAATTTTAAAGTCAGCACATTCCCTTTCTGTCCCCAATTTTAAGGATATTTTTGAAAATTACAGCATTGGCCCTTTGCTTCTAAGTTTAGTTTCTCTATTAATAATGATCTTTTGGGAAAAAACACCCTTAAAAAAATTCAAATTTTTCCCATCAGCTTTATTTGTGGTAATATTTGGGGTTGTAATTTCTCAACTGTTCAATCTACTGCCTGAAATTCTAAATTTCGACATGGAACACATGGTGTTTATCCCGAAAGTCACCAGTGTCATGAATTTGCTTACTTTTCCTGAATTGAGCGCCATTGGCAATTACCAGGTTTGGGTAGTAGCTTTCAGTATTGCCATTATTGCTTCTTTGGCAACATTGCTGAATGTTGAAGCCACAGACAATATTGACCCGCACAAGCGAAGAACACCCCCCAACAGAGAACTTGTAGCTCAAGGTTTTGGCAATATGTTTTCAGGACTCATTGGAGGCATTCCGCTTACATCAGTAATTGTACGCAGTTCGGTCAATATTAATGCAGGTAGCGAAACCAAGCTTTCTACCGTCTTACACGGCATCTTTCTTTTGTTGAGTGTATTGTTTCTCAGTCCTTTTATCAATTTAATTCCCCTTTCCTCACTGGCCGCAATTCTGTTATTTACCGGATACAAACTCGCAAGCGCTGATCTTTTTATAGAGATGTACAAAAAAGGCTGGAACCAATTGATTCCATTTATAGCTACTGTTACAGCCATAATGCTTACTGATGTATTGATTGGTGTGCTGATCGGCTCTGCCGTAAGTATTTTCTTTTTGCTGAAAAGCAATTACCACAATCCTTTTTTCCTTGAAAACACCAAAATCTACAGTGGAGAAACAATCAGATTGGAATTATCGAATGAAGTTTCGTTTCTTAATAAAGCCGCTATTAGATTGACACTTTGGGAAATAGAGCCCAATTCAAAAGTTGTTATTGACGCAACATACTCCAATTTTATAGACCATGATATTCTTGAACTTTTTGAAGATTATCAGAACACTTTTGCCAAAGAGCACAATATTGATTTAACAATCATCGGGTTGAAAGAAAAATACGATGAAAAAGCACATTTGGAATATGTCAACAGTATTGACAGTACTGATAAAAGGACATTGAATTATAAAGAAATTCTGGAAATATTAAAAGAAGGAAATCAGCGTTTTGTAGCCAGTAGATTAGGCGACCGTACATCCAGTCATCAAATTAATGCAATAGCAAAAGGACAAGACCCAATGGCTCTGATAGTCAGCAGTACCAATTCAGGGACTTCTACTACCCTGCTGTTTGACGCAAAATTGGGGGAACTCATGAGTAT
Organism: Chitinophagales bacterium; assembly: GCA_040877935.1. Lineage (NCBI taxonomy): Bacteria > Pseudomonadati > Bacteroidota > Chitinophagia > Chitinophagales > Chitinophagales bacterium. The sequence continues at coordinate 7,915 of JBBDNB010000054.1, read as the reverse complement.
GCGGACAATGGGCAATATCATCAATGAAGATTTAGTGAGTGGTATTGAGTTGGCCTGTATGCAAATGAATATAAGACTGGTTGTGGTATTGGGGCATTCCAATTGCCTGGCAACACTTGGCGCTATTAAAATGACTAAAAAGGGGAAAAACAATAGTATTTCCAGTCAAATACAAGAATATTTATCGCTGCAAAATAAAAGTATTGAGGAAATCAATATTCATGATAAAGCACAATTGAATGAAGTAATCCATAAAAACACACAATTGTCAAGCGATATTTTGGTGCAAAAAAGCAATTATCTGCAAAATAATTTAAAAGAAAACAAGATTGGTATTATTTCAGCTTTTCACAATAATGAAACTGGTGAAGTAATATTTGATGATTGGTTAAAAAATGAATATCTTTCGGAAACTAAAAATAAAACACAATGAAAAATCTGATTTTCACACTTGCCTTTTGCATTTTTGTTTTTGCTGTAAATTTTTCAGCTACAGCTCAGGAAGAAAAGAAACAATCTCAGCAAACTGAAATTGAAGCTACAGAATTGCCCAAAGCCTTATTCAAAACACTTAGTACCGAAAAATACTCCGAATGGAATTTTCACAAGGCCTATAAAGTAGATCTAAAAACACAGGGCTACTATTATAAAATAGAGCTGCGCAAAGCACAAGAAACAGCCTTGTTTAAATTTGACAAAAACGGAAATGAATTTAAGGAACAAGAAGTAAAGTAGAATTAAGCAGAACCGGTTCTGCTTATTGCTTGGTTCTTTTGGCTTTCTTTTAAAATCGGCTGAAAGACTGCGGTCGTGGATTATAATTTTTCACTGTTCATTGTTGCTGCACCTCCTCCAACTCCATCCAGCGCAGGGTTTTTTCATCTATGGCTTTCATCACTTCAGAAAGTCGCTGGCTTTTTTCTAAAAGAATTTCATGGTCGGCATTGGCAGATTCATTTGCCATCTGCTTTTCCAGTTCGGTTTTTTCAGCTTCTAATTTTTCTATCTCCTTTTCTAATGTCTCGTATTCCAGTTTATCCTTGTAGGTTAATTTTTTTCTGGGGGGAACAGGTGCCGTGCTTTTAACATTTTCTGCTTTCTTAGCTTTCTGTTCTGCCTGTTTGGTTTCAGCAGCCTCAACTTTCAGACTTTCCCTGTAATCGGTATAATTGCCGTTAAAATCCTTAATGACCCCATCTCCTTTAAAAATAAACAAGTGATCGATCAGTTGATCCATAAAATAGCGATCGTGCGAAACCAAGATCAAACAGCCGGGAAAATGCATCAGGAATTCTTCCAACTTATTGAGCGTGAGAATGTCAAGGTCATTGGTCGGTTCATCCAATATCAGGAAATTGGGATTTTTGATCAAAACCGTGAGCAAATACAATCTTCTTTTTTCACCACCACTAAGCTTCGAAACAAAAGTATATTGCATTTCAGGAGGAAACATAAAATGCTGTAAAAACTGCGAGGCAGTGATCTTAGCTCCATTCGCCAGCTCTATTACATCGGCTATATCTTTCAATACTTCAATTACGCGTTTGTCTTCTTTCAGATTGAGGCCATCCTGTGTGTAATACCCATAGACAATAGTCTCTCCACTTTTAATTTTACCCGAATCGGGCTGTTCTTTTCCGGTAAGCAGATTGAGGAATGTGGATTTACCCACACCATTTTTGCCCACAACACCTATGCGCTCTCCTTTCTTAAAGCTGTAATCAAAACCATTGAGTATATTAATTTCTCCATAGCTCTTATAGACTTTTTTGAGTTCAAGGATTTTTCCGCCAATGCGAGACATTTTCACTTCCAGTTTCAGGTCATGCTTACTTTTTTTACGTGAAGCTTTGGCTTTGATATCTTCAAAAGCATCAATTCTGGATTTAGATTTGGTAGTACGCGCTTTGGGCATTCTGCGAATCCATTCCAGCTCTTTTTTCATCTGTTTTTTGGCCTTATCCGTCTCCGTTTGAAAAACCACTTCACGTTCCTCTTTATTCTTTAAAAACAGCTCGTAATTGCCCTTGTGCCGGTACAATTGATTGTCTTCCAGCTCCAGGATATGATTGCAAATGCGATCGAGAAAATAACGATCGTGCGTAACAATGAAAAAAGTGATATTCGATTGTTTCAGATAACTTTCCAGCCACTCTATCATTTCCACATCCAGGTGGTTGGTCGGCTCATCCAAAATCAAAAGATCGGGATGATCTAAAAGAATATGTGCCAGGGCAAGCCGTTTTTTCTGACCACCGGAAAGTGTAGCTGTTTTTTGAGAAAGGTCGGTAATGCCGAATTGAGTGAGTACAGATTCCAGTCGCTGTTCATAATCCCAGCCTTCTACCTGATCCATTTTAATTGAGGCTTCCTCAAAACGCTTTTGTGTCTGTTCATTATAAGCTTCTGTTTGCGCATCCACAGCAGCTTCATATTCCCTGATGATTTTCAGTACATAAGAGCCTTCTCCTTTGAACAAATCATTGATGCTCAGTTTCGGATCAAATTCAGGATTCTGCTGCAAATAGCCAATTCGAAGCCCTTCCTTGCGAATCACTTCTCCATCCTGAGGCACATCCAATCCCGCCAGGATATTCAGCAGTGTAGATTTTCCGGTGCCGTTATTGGCAATCAGGGCAGTTTTATCGCCTTTGTTGATTCCAAATGTAAGCCCGCTGAACAAAAGACGTTCACCGTAATCTTTAGAAATATTTTCTGCGCGGATATAATTCATGAATCGTGCGTTTTATGCCGACAAATTGCCGGAAATAAGATAAACTTTTACTTTATAATTCATCAAAAAAGGAAGGCGAAATTTGTGAGGCTTTGTTGGGAATTTAAACACAAAGATACGGATAATTGAAAAATAAGCAGGCAGAATAAATTTGCAGAAACACCCTAAAAACTGTGTTAGGAAATTCTTTAGTGCTCAGCGCTTAAATAATTACTGGAACAGGTTAAAACAAACGCATCAACATTGTGATTTCCTCGATACGGGGGTAAGCCTTATCTGCTTCAAATGTTTTTTTAAGATCGGCAAGCAACAGTTTGATACAGTGCTTATTGTCAATTGGCTTAAAAAATGATTCATCATTGGGAATCCTCATCTTCTTCAGGTAATCACCAATTTCATTTTCACTGAAAACCTGGCCTTTATTCAGCGGATTGATATAAAACTGTACCTGCATTCTATAATCATCTTCAGGGGCAAAATGCTCAATAAAATCGTGACAATAGGCAATGGAAAAATTCATGGGAATATGCACTCCATAAATAGGAATGTCCAATTCTTGCGCAACAATCATGTAGAGTATAGAAACAATCAGGCTGCTTCCCCTTTTAGCCTCCAAAACCTGAGGAAGAAAAAATGCTTTGGGATCAAACTGTGAATAATATTCCGCTTTGAAACCAAAAAAACCAAAGAAAACACGGTTTATAACATTGATTTGTTCAAATGGAGTAAGGTCATAATTCAACTCCAGCCAAACTGCTCGTCTTATCTTTTCTATTTGCCCGAGCAATTCTGCCTCGTCAGTATCGGGATAGCGGTAGCGTGCAACAAGAATTGCGCCCTTGAGTAAATTCTCGGGGTCGGTTTCCAGGTAATCTATAAAATCCTGAAAAACCTCACTGAACTGGATGCTGTGAATAATATCCTCAATACGGCTTTGAATTTCGGGTTCATATTGTGTTTCCCAGGCACCTTCCAATTCTGGAATTATTTCAGTACCGTAATTTTTGAGTCGCTGAGATACATTGCTGAAAACTTTTTCATCAGGATCGTCCAAAAGCCTGATCAAAGCCTGCAATTCAGATGTGTCCTGAGATTTAAGCAATTTACTTTGCTTTTTTCTTTCTTCCACCACGTCCTTTTTTAGCCGGAGCCTTTTCTATCAACTCTTTTATTTCTTCTAAACTCAATGCTTCAGGGTCTTTGTCTTTAGGAATACGCACATTTTTCTTACCTGCTTTTATATAGGGGCCATAACGTCCATTTAAAACCTGTATATCCTCTCCATCAAATTCCTTAATCAATCTTTTGGCTTCAATTTCCCTCTTTTCTTTAATGAGTCCAACAGCCTCGTCAAGTTTGATTTCATAAACATCCATATCCTTTGGAACGGAAACAAACTTACCATCATGTCGCACATAAGGTCCAAAACGACCAATAGCAGCAGTAACTTTTTTGTCTTCAAACTCACCTAAATCCCGTGGCAATTTGAATAAATCCACGGCTTCTTCCAGGGTGATTGTTTCAAGCTTTTGATCGCTTCGCAATTTAGCAAACTTTGGTTTTTCTTCATCTTCCGTTTTGCCAATCTGTGCCATTGGGCCGTATTTGCCTATACGCACTATAAGTTCTCTTCCTGATTTGGGATCCTTACCCAAAACCCGTTCTCCACTGGCTCTTTCAGCTTCCTCCTCGGTTTTTTCTACGGTTTTGTGAAATGGACGATAAAAATCTTCTATCATTTTGTTCCATTTCAGATCGCCCTGGGCTATCACATCAAAATCCTCTTCTATACGGGCTGTGAAATTATAGTCCAATACATTTTTAAAATGCTTGAGCAGAAAATCATTGACCACCATACCAATATCCGTAGGGAAAAGTTTTTGTTTTTCAGCACCTGTAATTTCAGTTTCTGTTTTTTTACTGATCTGACCATCTTTTAATCGCAACAAACGATAGGCTCTTTCATCGCCTTCCATATCTTTTTTCTCCACATAATTGCGCTTTTGAATGGTAGTGATTGTTGGTGCATAAGTGGAAGGCCGACCAATGCCCAATTCTTCTAATTTGCGCACAAGTGAGGCTTCATTGTATCGGGGAGCTGCTTTTGTAAAACGCTCCCTGGCAAACATATGGTCCAAATCGAGTTGCTCTCCCTTTTTTAATGGCGGCAGCATAGTGCTTTGCTCTTCTTCATCTTCTTCATCGCGCGATTCAATGTAAAGCTTCAAAAATCCATCAAAAAGTAAAACCTCACCTTTTGCATTCAGTTCTTCTTTATTGGTAGAAATATCAATTTTTACTGTCGTACGCTCAAGTTTTGCATCGCTCATCTGTGATGCTACCGTACGCTTCCATATCAGCTCGTAGAGGCGCTCCTCATCAGAACTGCCACTTACAGTATGTTTTTCAAAATAAGTCGGGCGAATGGCCTCGTGCGCTTCCTGGGCGCCTGATTTTTTGTTTTTGTAATTTTTGCTGTTTACATATTCTTTGCCAAAGCTTTTTTCTATTTCGGCTGCTGAAGCTGAAATTGCAGAATTGGAAAGATTCACGGAATCGGTTCTCATATAAGTAATGTGACCGGATTCATAGAGTTTCTGTGCAACCGACATTGTTCTGGAAACAGAAAAACTGAGTTTTCTACTGGCTTCCTGTTGCAAAGTAGATGTAGTAAAAGGAGCAGCGGGAGTTTTTTTAGCCGGTTTTGTTTGAATGTCTTTTATGGTAAAATCTGCCGACAGGCATTCTTCAAGAAATTTTTGAGCTGCTTCGGCATTTTCAAACTTCGTTCCCGATTCAGCTTTTAATTTAGAAACTTTGCCTTTATCGCCTTTTATATCAAACAGTGCAGTTACCTTAAAAGAGGATTTCGGTTCGAAATGCATGACCTCGCGCTCACGCTCAACTATAAGCCTAACAGCTACTGACTGCACACGCCCTGCTGATAGCGAAGGCTTCACCTTTTTCCATAGGATGGGAGACAATTCAAAACCTACCAAACGATCTAAAATACGCCTGGCCTGCTGTGCATTCACCAGGTTTCTATCAATAAATCGCGGATTTTGAACTGCGTTATTAATAGCCTCTTTGGTGATCTCGTGGAAAACAATTCTTTTTGTTTTGTCCGGATCAAGTTTTAACTCTTCACAAAGATGCCAACTAATAGCTTCTCCCTCGCGGTCTTCATCCGTAGCCAACCAGATTTCTTCAGCAGCTTTAGCCAGTTTTTTCAGTTCGGTTACAATTTTCTGCTTTTCGGGAGAAACATGGTATTTCGGTTCGAAATCGTTTTCCTTATCTATGGCGTCATTACCTTTAATTAGGTCTCTAATATGCCCCTGACAAGAGGTTACTTTAAAGTCTTTCCCCAGAAATTTTTCTATAGTTTTCGCTTTGGCAGGCGACTCGACAATCAATAGATTTTTGGCCATAAAAATGTTTTTCTTCTTAAACGATGCTGCAAATTAAAAGTTTAGCGAGCTTTAATTCAAATAAAATATGAACATAGCGAAGTTCATTTGTTATTTTCGCAGAAAAAAGAATGAATTTATCTGCCTTAAGTGCCATTTCTCCAATAGACGGACGATACAGAAATAAAGTTGAAAATCTAGATCAATATTTTTCAGAATACGCATTGATAAAGTATCGCGTAAGAGTTGAAATAGAATATTTCATTGCTTTGTGTGAGTTTGGGGTGGGAAATTTAAAAGACTTTCCTAAAGAAAAATACAATACGCTGAGGAATCTTTATAAGTATTTCAATTTGGAAGATGCCGAAGCTGTAAAAGTGCACGAGCAAAAAATAAATCACGATGTAAAGGCTGTCGAATATTTTATTAAAGACTATTTTATTTCTACCGGATTAAAAGCTTATGCTGAATTTATTCATTTTGGGCTCACTTCTCAGGACATTAACAATACAGCTGTTCCTTTGTCATTAAAAGAAGGATTGGAAAATGAAATATATCCTGAAGTTGAAAATATTATTGCTGTTTTAGAAGGATTTGCAAATGAATGGTCTGCCATTCCAATGTTGGCCAAAACACATGGACAGCCCGCTTCTCCTACCCTTTTGGGAAAAGAAATAATGGTATTTGTTGAGCGGTTGAAAAAGCAATTTGAATCACTTAAAAAAATACCGGTAGCTGCCAAGTTCGGTGGAGCTACGGGCAATTTCAATGCCCATTATGTAGCATTTCCCGATAAGGACTGGAAAGCATTTGCCAATGATTTTGTGGCTGATTCACTGGGTTTAGACCGAAGCCAATTCACTACCCAAATTGAGCATTACGATTTTCTGGCAGCGCTTTTCGACAACCTCAAGCGCATTGATACCATATTGATAGATTTGTGCAGAGATGTGTGGCAGTATATTTCTATGGACTATTTTAAGCAAAGTATTAATAAAGATGAAGTGGGTTCTTCTGCCATGCCACATAAAGTAAACCCTATTGATTTTGAAAATGCCGAGGGAAATCTGGGCATGGCTTCTGCCATTTTTGAACATTTATCTGCCAAGCTGCCCATTTCCAGATTGCAAAGAGATTTGACAGATTCCACCGTTTTGAGAAATGTGGGAGTTCCTGTGGCGCATCTGCTAATTGCACTCAAATCGCTGGACAAAGGGCTGAAAAAATTAAAAGTGAATGAGGCTGCTTTGAATAAAGATTTAGAAAATAACTGGGCTGTTGTTGCCGAGGCCGTTCAAACTGTTTTGAGAAGAGAAGGCATTCCAAAGCCCTATGAATTGCTGAAAGACCTTACCCGCAAAAGCGACAAAATGAACCAGGAATCCATTCACGAATTTATTAATGGCCTTGACCTGGATGCCTCTGTTAAGGACGAGTTGCTGCAAATCACTCCTTTTAATTATACAGGGATGCCATGGCAGAAAAATTAGTTGAGGGCGAGGATTATTATATCAATGAAAACGGGTTGTTTGTTTTCACCGAGAAATACCATTTAAAACGGGGATACTGCTGTAAAAATAGTTGCAAGCATTGTCCTTATGGGTTTGGGAAAAAGTGAATGGTTTTGCGTAGTTTTTCAGGAACTAAGTATATTAGCTGAGTATTAAAACATAAAATACAATGTTATGATCAAAATAAGCCCTCAATATATTACTGATGCGAATCAAGGGTTAAAAAATGAGAGAAACAAAAGCTGCTGCTAATTTTCCGA